>NZ_JBHSDI010000064.1:0-150442 GCF_042651045.1 Marinobacter lacisalsi | reverse complement strand
CCCCCCATGACGGAACGGTAAGGCAGCCGGAGCCATCGCCCCGTCCGGATCATTCGCTGGTTTGCCCGGAGGGAACCTCAAAATAGCCCTTGCCCGCAACCACCGTGAAGAATGACCCGAAAACCAGCACCAGGTCGTTTTCCCTGGCTGACTCAAGAGCCACCTTGATGGCATCAGACACCCGCCCTTCCACGGTCATCACCATGTCAGGCAACTCCGGTCGAATCCGTTCCGACAGCGCGTCACCGGAGAGCCCACGGGGAACATCCAGCCCGGCGATATACCAGTGGTCAATGACCGGGGCCAGCGCCCGCGCAACACCCGCCGAGTCCTTGTCTTCCAGCCCGGCATAGACGGCCAGTAAACGACGATAGGTCCCTGAGGCGCGCAGCGACGCCAACCGCTGGGCAAGCCATTGGGCAGCATGGGGGTTATGGCCAACATCCAGGAATACATCCGGCGAACCTGCCACCTGCTCGAAACGACCCGCCAGGGTAAGGCCGGCAAGCACACCGGCAATGTCGGAGTCACCCAGACCCAGGTCCAGCTCAAGGCTGGCCAGGGCGGCGGCGGCGAGACTGTTCAGGGGCAGGCTGTTGCCGGGCAGATGAATGCGGTGCCCGGTGTCGGTCACCAGCATTGGCGCAGACTCATCCTGCACTACCCGGTAGCCCTGCCCCGGACGCAACAGGTGGACCTTCTGGGCGGCAGCCTGCTGCAACACCGAGGCAGGTGGATCATCGTCCCCATAGATGGCGACCTGTCCGGGCCGCAGGATACCGGCTTTTTCATAGCCAATGGCGTTGCGATCCTCACCAAGCCAGGCGGTGTGATCGAGATCGACCGAGGTAATCACGGCCAGGTCCGCATCCAGCACGTTCACCGCATCCAGACGCCCCCCGAGGCCCACCTCGAGCACCAGGTTATCGACGCCTGCCTCCGCCATTACCAGGAAGGCGGCCAGGGTGCCAAACTCAAAATAGGTCAGAGATACCGAGCCACGGGCAGCCTCCACCTGCTCGAAGGCCCGGATCAGTGCTTCGTCGCTGACATTGTGTCCGTTAATCCGGACCCGTTCGTTGTAGGCCAGCAAATGGGGGGAGGTATAGCAGCCGACAGACTGCCCGGCGGCCAGCAACAGGGCTTCCAGCGCCGCTACCGTGCTGCCCTTGCCGTTGGTGCCACCCACGGTGATGACCCGACCCCGGGGGCCGGTCGGCATCAGCTTGCGCAGCACCAGCAGCACCCGGTCCAGACCCAGGTCCATTTCCACCGGGTGAATGGATTCGAGGTAGCTCAGCCAGTCCGTCAGTCCGGCTCCCGCCGCGGGGGCGGGAACCCTGGTATCACTCCTGGACATTGGCCGCGTCGGGGGAGTCCGGACGCTCAGATACCTCGAACTCGATGGGTTCTTCCGAGGCGGGCTGCTCAAGGCCGGTAAACTTGGCCAGTACGGATGCGATGCGCTCACGCATCTTGTGACGATGGAGGATCATGTCGATCGCGCCGTGCTCCAGCAGGAACTCACTGCGCTGGAAGCCTTCCGGCAGTTTTTCCCGGACGGTCTGCTCGATAACACGGGGGCCGGCAAAACCGATCAGGGCGTAGGGCTCGGCGATGTTCAGGTCACCGAGCATGGCCAGACTGGCGGAAACACCACCGAACACCGGGTCGGTCATTACGGAGATGTAGGGGATACCCTCCTGCTTCATGCGCTCCAGCACGGCGGCCGTCTTGGACATCTGCATCAACGACAGGATGGCTTCCTGCATACGGGCGCCACCCGAGGCCGAGAAACACACCAGGGGAATGCGCTCCTCCAGGCAGATATTGGCGGCGCGAACAAACTTCTCGCCCACAACCTGCCCCATGGAGCCACCGAGGAAATTGAACTCGAAGGCGCAAGCTACCAGTGGAATGCCCAGAGTACTGCCCCGCATGACCACCAGGGCATCTTTCTCACCCGTGGCCTTCTGGTTCTGCGCCAGACGCTCCTTGTAGCGGCGGGTGTCCTTGAACTTGAGCCGGTCCCATGGCTCGAGTTCGTTGGCGATTTCCTCACGGCCATCCTCGTCCAGGAAAATCTCCAGACGGCGACGGGCATTGACCCTGAGGTGATGGTTGCACTTCGGGCAGACATCCAGATTCTTGTCCAGCTCGGGTTTATAGAGAAAGGCGCCGCACTTGGGGCATTTTTTCCACAGACCTTCCGGCACGCCGGTTCGCTGTTTGGATTCCGAGCGGATCTTGCTCGGCATGATCTTGTCTAGCCAGTTACTCATGTTGTCATCCTGTCATTCCATGCATACTGAACGTGAAGCCGTCAGGAGGCCAGCCCGTCCAGTGCCTCTCGCATTGGGCTCAGCAGATCCGTAAGTGCCTGTTGCAACCGGACCGGATCTGATTGATGGCGGGCTATTGTATCCACCAGCACGCTGCCGACTATTACACCATCGGATACCTTACCCACGGCGGCAGCGGTTTCTGCGTCACGGATCCCGAAACCGACACCCACCGGAAGCGCGGTGATCCTGTGGACGTTGGCCACCTTGCGCCCCACTTCCTCCACATCAATGGAGGCGGAACCCGTAACGCCCTTTATGGAAACATAGTACACATAGCCCGAAGAGTGTTCACTGATCGCACGGATCCGTTGATCCGTGGTGGTGGGGGCAAGCAGGAAAATCGGATCCATCTGGCGTTCGCTGAACAGGGGTGCCACATTGTCGGCCTCTTCCGGGGGCAGGTCGACGGTGAGCACACCGTCGACCCCGGCATCCGCCGCCGCATCCGCGAAGGCTTCAAAGCCCATGGCCTCCATCGGATTCAGGTACCCCATCAGCACCACCGGCGTATGCGCATCCTTTTCACGGAACGCCTTGACCATGGCGATCACCTGGCGCAGTGAGGTGCCGTGCTTGAGTGCGCGCTCGCAGGCCAGCTGGATCACCGGGCCATCCGCCATGGGATCCGAGAAAGGGACACCCAGTTCGATGATATCCGCACCGGCTGCTGCCAGAGTATGCATCAGGTCAACGGTCTGATCCGGGTGCGGATCACCGGCGGTAATATAGGGAATCAGGGCTTTTCGCCCCTGCTCCCCAAGCGTATTCAGCACCCCTGCAATTCGACTCATGCATGCTCCTGTATCAGAAAATACTGGTTGGACACCGGGGTCAGGCCTCGATGCCGTCAAGCTGTGCGATGGTGTGGATATCCTTGTCACCCCGACCGGAAATATTGATCACGACCATTTGTTCCGGGTCCATTTCAGCCGCCAGTTTCACCGCGTAGGCCACCGCATGGGCGGTCTCCAGGGCGGGCATGATACCTTCAACGCGGGTCAGGTGCCGGAACGCGGCAAGGGCTTCATCGTCGGTCACCGACACATAGTGTGCGCGCCCGATATCCTTCAGCCAGCTGTGCTCCGGCCCCACACCCGGGTAATCAAGCCCCGCGGAAACGGAATGAGTGGCGGCAATCTGGCCGTTCTCATCTTCCATCAGGTAGGTCCGGTTGCCATGCAGGACACCCGGACGCCCCGCCGCGAGAGGCGCAGCGTGCTGACCGGTGTCGATGCCCAGACCGCCGGCCTCGACACCATAGAGCTGGACCGACTCGTCCATCAGGAACGGATAGAACATGCCAATGGCGTTGGAACCACCGCCCACGCAGGCCACCAGCGCGTCCGGCAGCTTGCCGGCCTGCTTCAGTGACTGTTCCCGTGTCTCGCGACCGATAACAGACTGGAAGTCCCGCACCAGCAGGGGGTAAGGATGGGGACCGGCGACGGTGCCGATGATATAGAACGTATCGTCGACGTTGGCGACCCAGTCGCGCATGGCTTCATTCATGGCGTCCTTGAGCGTTCGGGTACCGCTTTCGACAGCGTGCACCTCAGCGCCCAGCAGCTTCATGCGGTAAACGTTCAGGGACTGGCGCTTGACGTCTTCGGCGCCCATGAATACATGGCATTCCAGACCGAGGCGGGCACAGACCGTGGCTGTGGCAACCCCGTGCTGACCCGCTCCGGTTTCGGCGATGATGCGCTTCTTTCCCAGGAACGCGGCCAGAAGTGCCTGCCCGATGGTGTTGTTTACCTTGTGGGCGCCGGTGTGGTTGAGGTCTTCCCGCTTCAGCCAAATCTGGGCACCCCCTGTCTCACGGGACAGGCGCTCGGCATGATACAGCGGGCTGGGACGTCCCACGTAGTGGGCCAGGTCCTTGTCGAAGGCGGCCTGGAATTCCGGATCCTTCTTCATCCGGAGGTATTCCCGTTCCAGGGTCATCAGCGAGTCCATCAGTGTCTCGGACACGAAACGACCACCGTAAGCCCCGAAATGCCCCCTGGCATCCGGCAGTTGGCTCAGCATCTCTTCAGTCAGTTTGGTTGGCACGATTAACCTCGCTCAGAAACTCGGTAATTTTGGCGGCGTCCTTGATCCCCTTGCGGGTGCCTTCGGGGCCGGAAGCTTCCACTCCACCGCTGACATCCACACCCCACGGCTGAACCTGTCGAATAGCGGTGGCAACGTTAGCAGAGTTGAGACCACCGGCCAATATCAGTGGCAGGGGACGCTGTTCCGGTATGACAGACCAGTCGAAACTCTGGCCGGTCCCGCCATACCGTTGTGGATCATACGCATCAACGAGCAAACCCGATGCCCGATTCCAGTCAACGAAGGCGGATTCGATGTCGTCGCGCCCACGCACCCGGACAGCCTTGATCCAGCGACGATGAAACTGACCGCAGAAATCCTGGGTCTCGTCGCCATGGAATTGCAGCAGATCGAGAGGCACACGGGCCAGAACCTGCTCCACATCCATCCGGGTCGGGTTGACGAACAAACCGGTCAGGGTAACGAAGGCCGGCACCGCCTCGGCAATCTGCACCGCCTGCTCGAGCGTCACAGCCCGGGGGCTAGGCCCGTAGAATACCAGCCCGATGGCGTCAGCGCCGGCATCGGCAGCAACCAGGGCATCCTCCACCCGGGCGATACCGCAGATCTTGGTGCGTGTACGTACGGGACCCATGGCAGACCTCTGTTATGAACGTGTACGGGGTTTGCGGTGTATCCAGCTCGGAGCCACAGGCGCATTGGTTGCGCGGTCGAACCAGGGGCGAACAAAAGCCGGCCCGCAACTGGCCTGCGGGATGCCGAATTCCTGCGGATAACCAACGTCGACCATATACAGGCCGCCAGCAGGTGCTGTTACACCGGCAAGCCGGCGATCACCGGAGACGAGCACCTCACCCAGCCAGTGCGGCGGGTACTTGCCCTGCCCCACAGCCATCAGCGCGCCCGCAAAGTTGCGAACCATATGGTGCAGGAACGCATTCGCCTGGACGTCGATAACCACGAAGTCGTCCCGGCGATGAACCCGCACAAACTCCACAAAACGCCAGGGAGACCGTGACTGACAACCCGCCGCCCGGAAGGCGCTGAAATCGTGCTCGCCCTCAAGCTGGTACGCTGCCGCCTGCATCGCCTTCTCGTCCAGCGACCGAAACGTCCAGGACACCTGCTGTGCCAGCAGCGCCGGCCTCACCGGACCGTTGAAGATAACATAACGATAGCGGCGGTACACGGCGGAAAAGCGGGCATGAAAGGGTTCCGGCGCATTGCCTGCCCAATGGACGGCAATGCCCGATGGCAGAGCCGTGTTAATGCCCATCACCCAGGAGCGAAGGTTCCTTATCGCCCGGGTATCGAAATGCACTACCTGATAGCTCCCGTGCACACCGGCATCCGTGCGACCGGCACAGACCACATCCACGGGCTCATCGGCCACCTTGCTGATGGCTTGGGTGAGCGCCGCTTCCACTGACGGCACACCACTCTTCTGCTGCTGCCAGCCATGGTATGCCGCACCATCGTATTCCAGTGCCAGGGCGACCCGGCCCTGACCTATGGCGTTTTCAGTGGTTAACGGAACGGGTTTCTGGAACAAGCTTATACCGGGTCAGTAGCGGGCGAACGACATAAAGAACGCTGGCAGGGTGTCCCGTTCGGGGCACTCGGCCAGCGTTTTGTTATGGGTCGGGATTATAACGGATCAGGGCAGTTTTTTGAGCAGGGATTTGGCATCTGTTTTCTGCTCGTCATTACCCTCAAGGATGACCTCCTCCAGAATTTCCCGGGCTCCCTCACTGTCCCCCATGTCCACGTAGGCACGGGCCAGGTCCAGCTTGGTGGCAACCTCATCGGTTCCGGACAGGAAATCAAAATCATCGTCATCGCCAAGGGAGGCCTCATCAATCTCATCGATGCTGGCTCCACCCTCTTCCGGTGAGCGGGTGTCGTCAGCCGGGCTGACATCCTGCTCGTCCGACATGGCCTCATTATCAAGCTCCGGGATTTCCAGGTCAGACAGGTCGTCTCCCGCCGGCTCCTCGCCCGTGGCTGCCGATGCCGAATCCGGCTCATCCAGATCAAGGTCGCCCAGATCAAGCTGGCTCTCGTCTTCCAGCTCGGATTCAGAGGCCTGGTCCATAAGTTCCAGATCTTCGTCAGACACATCCAGCTCCAGGTCTTCCAGTCCATCGTCCTTGCCGTCCCCGGAGGTTACCTTGTCCAGCTCGGCGTCCAGTTCGTCCAGGAAGGACTCATCCAGATCCGCTTGGTCTTCAGGGTTGGCGGACTGATCGACAGGTTCCTTGTCCTCGGCATCCAGTTCCAGATCACCAAAGTCGAGGTTATCTTCCTCCGACGGCTCGGCAGCGCCTTCCACATCTTCCGCGGCCGGTTCACTGTCGATGCCGGCTTCGTCCAGCTCCAGGGAGCTGAAATCGTCCTCCAGATCCAGGGAGTCGTCGGCGGCATCATCGGTGCCACTTTCGGAACTCTCAACGTCTTCCGGCAGTTCAAAATCGATCGATTGCAGGTCCTCATCCTGCTCTCGGCCAGTGGCGGGCCGGGTCACAGGTTCTTCCTCACTTTCATCACCGGCACGTTCAGAGGCGCCACCGGCGTCTTCGGAGGTATCGAGACTGGAGAAATCGAACTCGATAGCGTCGTCCTTGCTTTCCTCTGCCGGCTCCTGGCTATCCTCTTCCGGACGATCGAGCTCCTCGAACGACGAGATCAGCTCGTTGGTTTCGTCATCCACCGGCGTGCTGGCAATATCCGAAGCCTCATTGTCCGGTGCTGCCTGCTGTGAGCCGCCAAATGAATCGCCTCCTCGCAGCTGGGATTCCAGCTCGTCAATGCTGGGCGTGGATTCAACATCTTCCAGACGTGCCCGCAGTGCCTCCGCTTCCGGCTTGGCTTCATCCAGCTCCATGGCATCCAGTTCGGCATACTGCTTATCAAAGGCCGCGCGGTTACCGGTATCGGCGTATACCCCAAGCAGCTTCAGTCGCAGGTCCGAGCGGCTGGGCTCACGGGAAATGGCATTCTCCAGCACTTCCGCTGCAGCGTCGTGTTGGCCATAGGACACGTAGCGATCCGCTTCCTCCAGCGCGCTGGCGGTGGCGGCGGCCTCTTCCTCGCCCAGGGTCAGCTCGAAACCATCGTCATCATCGTGGTCATTCAGCTGCTGGTAGAACTCGTCTTCCCTGTTGGCACGACGGCGGGAAATCAGCAGTACCACAAGCAGCAGAAGCACCAGGAAGCCACCAAGGGCAATCTGGTACAGGAAATTGCCCGCAATCAGGTCGATAGCGGTCTCCAGGAACCCCTTCTCCTGTTCCGGTTCCGATTCGGGGGCCGATGCCTGTTGCTCGTCTGGCTGGCTGCCTGTTGCGGCAACAGGGCCATCAGCGGCGTCTGCCGGCTGTTCTTCCTGTTGCGGCTCCATGCCGGTGTCTTCCTCTGCGACCATGCCGTCGGCTTCTTCACCAGCGGCCATGCCCTCATCGTCGGCCAACTCCGGATCCATGGCCTGGTCGGCGGGGGGAGCTTCCTCCCCATCCGGGGCGGTGGTCATATCGCCGCTTTCTTCGTCTGTGGCCGCGGGCTCATCAGCTGCCGGTTCTCCGGTACCAGCCTCCATGCCGGCCGCATCAGAACCATCGACGGTGGCATCGGCTGCGCCGTCGACGGGTTCTTCCCCGTCAGCCGCCATACCGCCCTGAATTTCGGCAAGCTGGTTGTCCTTCAGCTCAATCAGCCGCTGAAGCGTTTCCACCTGATCCTGAAGGTCTTCAACGCGGCTGTTGAGTTCTTCATTTTCCCGCTCTACACGATCAAGCTCTTCCAGCGCAATCGCCTCGCCTGCGTCGGCCGTCCCACCCTGGCGACCATCACCACCGGCGGAACCTTCACTGCGGGCATCATCCCCGTCCTCGGGCACCACCAGCCGCAATTCATCGGAACCGGCCTGGGCCGCACCGTCGCCGGCAGCTGACGTTGCAACCTCGGACCGGGTGGCATCAACCTGTGGCTCAGGCTGGGCAAGCGCGCGATTCTGGGCCGCCACTTCCCGGTTGGCCTGGGCCTGGGTGCGTGAGCGGACCTGGTCCGCATCCGGCACCCGCAGCACGGCGCCACGTTTGATACGGTTGATGTTGCCGTTAATAAAGGCGTCCGGATTCAGGTCCTGGATAGCCAGCATGACCTGCTGCATGGAAACGTTATTGTCCGGGCGCACCCGCTGGGCGATTTCCCAGAGCGTATCAGACGCCTGAACGGTCAGGGTGTCGCCCACAGTGGAGCGGGTCGTGCTGGCAGCTGCTGAAGGTGCCCGGCTACCCTGTTGCGTGGTAGCCCGTGGCTGGCTGGCGGTCTGTCCGGCCTGAGACCTCTGTACAGGCTCGGGCTGGCCGGAATCTTCGGCGTAAACCGGCGGATCCACCAGCAGGGAGTATTCACGCATGACACGGCCGCTGGGCCACGTCACTTCCACCAGGAAACTGAGATAGGGTTCGCGAACGGGCTCACTGGAAGTCACGTTTATAATCACGTCACCGTTGGGAGCCGTGGTCACCTCAAAATTGAGACGCGTAAGGAAGTAGTCACGACGCAAACCTACACGCTCGTATGCCTGCTCTGACGCCAGGTTGACGATGATATCGCCAGGGCTGACACCCCCTACCCGGTTGACATCAATTTCTGCATTCAATGGTTGGTTCAGATAGGACTGTAGTTCTATCTCCCCGAGCCCCAATGCCTGTGCGACACCGGAACCAAGCCCTCCCGCCAGAGCCAGAGCAACCGCAAGCTTGCGTACTTTCATGCTTTTTCCTTCACCAGTCTCCGTTATTCGTTACCGCTAATTGAATACAGAATCGGACGAGGTTGGATGACTTTCGCTTTTTTAATATTAGAGTTCAGAGAGTATTGTTGATAATGCCAGCTTTATCAATCAATCACATCGCATCTTTGCACCACTTCCTGATGTATTTCACGGAAATAGTTATGACTCCGAGTTTAGAAATACCGGACGTTCATTTTGTCGCCTCTCGACCACACCCCGGTCAACCAAGGCGCAAGCCACCATTTTGCACTCTTAACGGTCACTCCTGCCGGGTTTCCGGTACAAAATGAGAAATGGCCCCGGAAAAATAACAGGGGCGGCGACTGATTTCAGCCGACGCCCCTGACCTGTTACCGGAAACGGTACACAGTTGGCATTACGCACCCTGAGGAACGACAGTTTTTTAACGTTCCTGCAGAATGCGCAACATTCGCCGCAGGGGTTCCGCCGCACCCCAGAGCAACTGGTCCCCCACCGTGAAGGCGGAAATATACTCCGGCCCCATGGTCAGCTTGCGGATCCGCCCGATGGGCACGCTGAGAGTGCCGGTCACCTTGGCCGGGGTAAGCTCGTTGATGGTGGCGTCCCGCTCATTGGGAATCACATTCACCCAGTCGTTGGACTTGGCCAGGATAGACTCGATTTCATCCACCGGCAGGTCTTTCTTCAGCTTGATGGTCAGCGCCTGACTGTGGGAGCGCATGGCGCCGATCCGCACACAGATGCCGTCGATGGGAATCGGGTTGTCGCTGCGACCAAGGATTTTGTTGGTCTCGACGCCGGCCTTCCACTCTTCCTTGCTCATGCCGTTATCGAGTTGCTTGTCGATAAACGGGATCAGGCTACCCGCCAGCGGCACTTCAAAGTGCTCAGTGGGGAAATTGCCGGAACGCATGGTGTCGGTGACCTTGCGGTCGATGTCGAGGATAGCGGAGGAAGGATCCTCCAGTTCCGAGGCGACCGCACCCTTGAGCACGCCCATCTGGTTGAGCAGTTCACGCATGTTCTGGGCACCGGAGCCGGAGGCTGCCTGATAGGTCATGGGGGAGACCCATTCGATCAGGTCCTGCTCCAGCAGGCCGCCCAGGGCAAGCATCATCAGGCTCACGGTGCAGTTGCCACCGATATAGTCCTTCATGCCCCTGTCCAGCGCCGCGTCGATGACGTTACGGTTAACCGGATCCAGTACGATAACGGAGTGGTCCACCATGCGCAGGGTCGACGCGGCATCAATCCAGTAGCCCTCCCAGCCGGCATCGCGGAGTTTCTGATAGACCGCGGTGGTGTAGTCGCCACCCTGGCAGGTGACAATCACGTCCATGGTTTTCAGGGTGCCGACATCAAAGGCATCCTGAAGTGGCGGGACGCCTTCCTTGCCAACATCCGGGGCCGGCTTCCCGGTCTGGGAAGTGGAGAAAAACACCGGATCGATATCGGCAAAATCGTTTTCTTCACGCATGCGCTGCATGAGGACAGAGCCCACCATGCCACGCCAACCTACAAGTCCAACTCGCTTCATGTGTGACCTTTGAACCTTGGTACTCCGTCAACATAATATTGCGTTATTCAGCGCTAAACAGAACGCGTCCTGCAAGGCGCACTGGTGAAGCCATAGTGGTGCTATGTCGAACCAGTGCAACACAGCAGGCCGTGTTATGTTTGGCGCCCTCCGGGTCAGCGCGGAACCGACTCATTGCTGCGTTGTTTCCTCTCGACATAGACCCACTATGCCTTCGAGAAAACGCCTTGCACTGAACCGGTTCCGCACTGATTGAATAACGCAATATTGTGTTGACGGAGTACCTAATGCCCGCCCGCTACCGTTATCGCTGGCAGGGACAGGATGAATGATCCCGCGGCAGCGGCGTTGTGCTGCCGTCGGGTTTCGACTGAATCAAGCCTGTACCTTACAGGGCTGCCAGAACAGCGTCACCCATCTCACGGGTGGATACCTGTTTCGCCCCCTCGGACATGATGTCCGCGGTGCGCAAGCCCTGGTCCAGTACCTTGCTGACCGCCGCCTCGATGGCCTCGGCGGCTTTTTCCTCGCCCAGACTGTAGCGCAGCATCATGGCGCCACTGAGGATGGTGGCCAGCGGATTGGCGATGCCCTGCCCGGCAATGTCCGGCGCCGACCCGTGACAGGGCTCGTACATACCCTGTTTTTCTGAGTTCAGCGAGGCGGACGGCAGCATGCCGATAGAGCCGGTGAGCATGGCCGCTTCATCCGAAAGGATATCACCAAACATGTTGCCGGTCACAATCACGTCGAACTGCTTGGGCGCGCGGACCAGCTGCATGGCGGCGTTATCCACGTACATGTGGGACAGCTCGACATCCGGGTATTCCTTGGCCAGATCGTCCATGATTTCCCGCCACAGCACGGTGACTTCGAGGACATTGGCCTTGTCGACGGAACACAGCTTGCCGCTGCGCTGCTGTGCCGCCTCGAAGGCGACACGGCCAATCCGGCGGATCTCGGATTCGCTGTACACATAAGTGTTATAGCCCTGACGCTCACCGCCTTCCAGTTTACGGACACCCCGGGGCTGGCCGAAGTAAATGCCACCGGTCAGCTCGCGAACGATCATGATATCCAGGCCGGAGACCACTTCCGGCTTCAGTGATGAAGCAGACGCCAGTTGCGGGTAGAGAATGGCCGGCCTCAGGTTGGCGAACAGCTTCAGGTTCGAACGCAGCCCCAGCAGGCCTTTCTCCGGCCGCTTGGCCATTTCCAGCTTGTCCCACTTGGGGCCACCCACCGCACCAAGCAGAATGGCATCGGATTTTTCTGCACGATCCAGTGTTTTGCCGGGCAGCGGCTCACCGGTCTCGTCGATGGCGGCACCGCCAACAAGGCCGTGGTCAAACTGAAGCCCCAGTTCGAACTGTTCATTGACTTTCTTCAGCACTTTTTCGGCTTCAGCGACGATCTCGGGGCCGATGCCGTCGCCGGGCAACATCAATACGCTTCTGGACATGTCTTGTTCCTGTGGTTTCGCTTGAATTAAGGGCCGGCGTTAAACAGCCAGGGGGCGGTCTGGCGACGCTGGCTTTCATAGTCCCGGATACGGTCGGCATCTTCCAGGGTGACTCCAATGTCGTCCAGGCCATTGAGCAGGCAGTGGCGACGGAAGTTATCCACCTCGAAAGTGAAGGACTCGCCGGACGGTGTGGTGACGGTTTTTGCCTCCAGGTCCACGGACAGCTGGTAACCTTCGTTGTCGTAGGTTTCCTGGAACAGTTTTTCTACAACTTCTTCATCAAGAACAATGGGTAACAGGCCATTCTTGAAGCAGTTATTGTAGAAGATATCGGCAAAGCTCGGGGCAATAATCACCCGGAAACCGAAGTCGTCCAGGGCCCAGGGGGCATGTTCACGGCTGGAACCACAGCCGAAGTTACGCCGGGCCAGTAGCACGCTGGCATTCTTGTAGCGATCCTGGTTGAGCACAAAATCCGGGTTGATGGGGCGGTTGGAGCAGTCCTGGTCCGGTTTGCCCTCGTCCAGGTAGCGCAGCTCGTCAAACAGGTTGGGCCCAAACCCGGTCCGCTTGATGGACTTGAGAAACTGCTTGGGAATAATCATGTCCGTATCCACATTGGACCGGTCCATGGGGGCGACGACGCCCTTGTGCTGTTGCAATGCTCTCATGGTCTGTCTCCTGTGGATCAGTTCAACATCTCGCGGACATCAACGAAATGGCCGTTGATGGCGGCGGCCGCGGCCATGGCCGGGCTCACCAGGTGGGTGCGGCCACCAAAGCCCTGACGGCCTTCGAAGTTGCGGTTGGAGGTGGAGGCACAATGCTCCCCCTGCCCGAGTTTGTCGGCGTTCATGGCCAGGCACATGGAGCAGCCCGGGTCGCGCCATTCCAGGCCGGCTTCCAGAAAGACCTTGTCCAGCCCTTCCTGCTCGGCCTGTGCTTTAACCAGACCGGAACCGGGTACCACCATGGCCTGCTTGAGGATCGGAGACACCTTGCGGCCCTTCACCACCTTGGCGGCTTCGCGCAGGTCCTCGATCCGGCTGTTGGTGCAGGAGCCGATGAAAACGCGGTCCAGCTTGATGTCGGTAATCTTCATGTTGGCGTCGAGGCCCATGTACTTGAGCGCGCGTGCGATGCCTTCCCGCTTGATGGGGTCTTCCTCGGCGGCGGGATCGGGCACGTTGCCGCCGACACCGGTGACCATTTCCGGGGAGGTACCCCAGCTGACCTGCGGCTGGATGTCGGACGCTTCCAGTTCAACCACTTTGTCGAACACGGCATCGTCGTCGCTGTGCAGGGTACGCCAGTACTCCACGGCCCTGTCCCATTGTTCGCCCTTTGGCGCCATGGGGCGGCCCCGGACGTAGTCGATGGTGGTGTCGTCAACGCTGACCATGCCGACACGAGCACCGGCTTCGATGGACATGTTGCAGATGGTCATGCGGGCTTCCATGCTCAGGTCGTGGATGGCGTCGCCGCCAAACTCGATGGCATAGCCGGTACCGCCGGCGGTACCGATGCGAGCGATAATGGCCAGTACCACGTCCTTGCCAGTAACCCCGGGGCCGAGCTTGCCGTTCACTTTGACCAGCATGTTTTTCATTTTTTGCTGGACCAGGCACTGGGTGGCCAGTACGTGCTCGACTTCAGAGGTGCCGATGCCGTGGGCCAGGCAGCCGAAGGCGCCATGAGTGGAAGTATGGGAGTCACCGCAGACGATGCTCATGCCCGGCAGTGTGGCGCCCTGCTCCGGCCCGATCACGTGGACAATGCCCTGGCGCTGGTCCTTGATCTTGAATTCGAGAATGCCAAACTCGTCGCAGTTCTTGTCGAGTGTCTCCACCTGGATGCGGGACACCGGGTCGACGATGCCTTCGATGCCGCGCTCACGGTCGGTGGTTGGGACGTTGTGGTCCGGCGTCGCAATGTTGGCGTCGATGCGCCAGGGTTTGCGGTCGGCCAGGCGCAGGCCTTCGAAGGCCTGGGGTGAGGTGACTTCGTGGAGCAGGTGCCGGTCAATGTAGATCAATGCGGAGCCATCGTCCCGCTGTTTGACCAGGTGGTCGTCCCACAATTTGTCGTATAAGGTCTTGCCCGCCATGGTTTTGGTCTCTCTCGGTTATTCGGGTCTTCGTTTTGACTGCTATGGGTGGGATTCTACTCCCCTGCTCCGGATAACCTCAATTCATGTTTTTTATTCGATTCATTCCCAACTGGAATTCTATCGACATTTCTGATTAGACTATGTCTCAGCCTGAAATTCCGGAGCAAGGGCCAGGGAGCGGTATGGCTTTTCCGGACACGCCCCGCAAGTACATCCCTGTAGGGCTCGACGAGCGCCATCCCTGGCGCTCGACGGTCCGGAAAAGCCATCCCCCTCCCGGTCCCCCAAAACCTCCTGCTAGCCTCTAGAGAACATTACTGATGGATTCCAACGCTCTGAAAGCCTTCGTGACTATCGTTGACCAAGGATCTTTTTCTGAAGCCGCTGAAACACTGCACCTCACCCAACCAGCTATCAGTAAACGCCTTGCAGCACTCGAAACTCAACTAGGCTCACCACTATTAGAACGCAGTCATCGCCAGATTCGATTAACGGACGCTGGAGCCCGGCTACTGCCCCACGCCCGCCGCATTCTTGACGAGGTCCACAATGCCCGCCTCTCCTTGCAGGATCGCGACGGAGCAGTCTCAGGCCACCTTTCACTGATCGCCAGTCACCATATCGGTCTCCACCATCTGCCTGCATGGCTGCAGAGACTGAACCAGGACTATCCGGACGTGACCCTCGGGCTGCAGTTTACGGATTCGGAAGGGGCCTATGACCGGATGCGCAGGCGTTCGGCGGAGCTGGCGTTTGTGACCCTCAGTGAAAGCATGGATCAGTCCTTCGAGGTACATGCCCGGTGGGAGGACGAGATGGTGTTTGTGGTGTCGCCCGATCATCCGCTGGCCACTCTTGAAGCACCTGATCTGTCGGCATTGTCAGGCTATGACGCGCTCTTGCCGGAGGCCGGAACCGCTACTTACCGGACGGTGAGTCGGCTGTTTCTGGATGCAGACCTGTCGCTTAATCTGCCAATGCCCACCAACTACATGGAAACCCTGAAGGTAATGGCCGGTGTCGGACTGGGTTGGAGCGTGTTGCCAGTGCGGATGGTGGACGAGTCCCTGACGGTGCTACCCGTCGCCCATCGCGTCAGCCGCTTTCTGGGGGCCATCGGGTTGAGGGGGCGATCGCTGAGCGCTCAGGCGCGGGCCTTGCTGGCCATCGCTGGCGAAATCAGGTAGCTGTCGATTCCGGTGGCGGTTGCAGCCAGCGCCAGGTAATGAAGACGGCGAACACCATGGCGACAGCACCACCCCAGAAGGCGGCGGAGGTGCTGAAACCGTCCACCAGGAAGCCGGACAGCCAGGCGCCTATGGCCCCGCCGGCGCCGAAGGTCAGGCCGCTGTAGAGAGCCTGGCCCTGGCCGTGGTGATGCTGGCCGAAGAAGCCCTGGACGTACTGTACGGAAATAACATGCAGTGCCCCGTAGGAGGCGGCATGCAACAGCTGGGCAAAGATCAGTACCGGCACCACGTCGGTGACCTCTGCAATCAGGATCCAGCGCAGCATGGTAAGCAGCAAGGCACCGATGGCGATCTGGCGCACCGTGAAGTACCGGGTCAGCCGGTGCATGATCAGGAACAGGCCGATTTCGGCGATGACTCCAAGGGACCAGAGCAGGCCGATGGGCAGTTTGCCGTAGCCATGCTGTTCCAGATGGATACTGAAGAAGGTGTAGTAGGCCCCGTGGGACACCTGTAGCAGGAAGTTCATGGCGAAGAAGGCAATCACCGCCGGGTGGCCGATGATGGCCTTTAGACTGCCGTTTGGGGCAGTGCTCTTGCGGGCACCACGCTCCGAAGGCACCAGGAAAGCCGACACGGCTATGCCGGCGAATACCGGCAACAAAAGCCATGGCAGCATGGTGATGGGAATGAACTCCAGAATGGCGCCGATAATCGCGACGCCGCCGATAAAGCCCACGGATCCCCAGAGCCGGATACGGCCGTACTTTTCCTTCTTTGAACCCAGCACCCGCAGGGTAATGACCTCATACAGGGGCAGTATGGCGTTCCAGAAGAAGGTAAACAGCAGCATCACCACGAGCAGCCCGTAGAACCCGGGCTCCAGGAACACGCCGGCAAAGCACAACGAGCCCACTACCGCTCCGAAGCGCACCAGCCGCACCCGCAGACCGGTCTGGTCGCCGATCCAGCCCCACACGCTGGGGGCCACAATCTTGGTGAGCTGAATGGTCGCCATCAGCGTGGCGATCTGCAGGTAGGAAAACCCGCGCCCTTCCAGGTACAGCGACCAGTACGGCAGCAGCGATCCCAGCAGCGCAAAGAACCAGAAGTAGAGGTTTGAAAGTCGCCAGTAAATAACGGTTTTCCTTGAGATTAAGCTCGTCCGGTAAGCCGTTAAGGGGCCTTACGGCCCCCTGTCAACGCTGTCCGATATTCGGGGTGGTGACCTCAACATCCCCGTTCTGGCCCCGGTGCCTGAGGTAGTGGTCCAGCAGTACGATGGCCATCATCGCCTCGGCAATGGGCGTGGCGCGGATGCCAACGCAGGGGTCATGGCGCCCGGTGGTAATGACTTCAACCGGGTTGCCGTCCACGTCGATGCTCCGCCCCGGCAGCCGCAGGCTGGAGGTGGGCTTGAGGGCGATGCTGGCGACAATGGGCTGGCCGGAGGAGATGCCACCAAGTACGCCACCGGCGTTGTTGGACAGGAAACCTTCCGGCGTCAGCTCGTCACGGTGCTCGGTGCCCTTCTGGATGACAGACTCGAATCCGGCGCCGATCTCGACGCCCTTGACGGCGTTGATACTCATCAGGGCGTGGGCCAGGTCGGCGTCCAGCCGGTCGAAGATGGGTTCACCGAGCCCGGGTGGTACGCCGTCGGCCACCACATTGATACGGGCACCAATGGAGTTGCCCTCCTTGCGCAGGGCATCCATGTAGGCTTCCATTTCCGGCACCTTGTCGGCATCCGGACAGAAAAACGGGTTCTGGTGGACCTGGTCCCAATCGAACTTCTCCGCCTTGATGGGGCCGAGCTGGGACAGGTAGCCGCGAACACGGATACCCAGACGCTTTTCCAGATACTTGCGGGCCACCGCGCCAGCGGCAACCCGCATGGCGGTTTCCCGGGCCGAGGAGCGGCCACCACCACGGTAATCCCGCACACCGTACTTGTGCATGTAGGTGTAGTCGGCGTGGGCCGGTCGGAACTGGGTGGCGATCTTGGAGTAGTCTTTTGATCGCTGGTCGGTGTTTTCGATCACCAGGCCGATCGGTGTACCGGTGGTCTTGCCTTCGAACACCCCGGACAGGATCCTGACCTCGTCCGCCTCACGGCGCTGGGTGGTGTGGCGGGACGTCCCCGGCTTGCGACGGTCCAGGTCTTCCTGCAGGTCGGCCTCACTCAGCTCCAGACCGGGAGGGCAACCATCGATGATGCAGCCCAGCGCCAGACCATGGCTTTCACCAAACGAGGTTACGGTGAACAGTTTTCCAAAGGTGTTTCCGGACATAATTCAATATCTTGTCGTTGAAAGTTAAAACTCGTCTCAGGACGCGCCAAGGCCAGCCACCAGGGCTTCACGGGTCAGCAGGAACACGCCGTCGCCGCCGTTCTCGAATTCAAGCCAGGTAAAGGGCAGTTGCGGATAGGCCTCGTCGAGGGCATGCCAACTATTGCCCACCTCCACGATCAGCAGCCCACCGGGGCTCAGGTGTTGTGCGGCCCGCTCCAGTATGCGGTGAGCGATGGCCAGACCGTCGTCCCCGGCTTCCAAGCCCAGCCTGGGTTCATGCTGGTATTCGTCAGGCATGTCGGCGATGTCCTCTGCATCCACATACGGAGGATTACTGAGGATGACGTCATAAGTCCCGGCAATCTGGTCAAATACATCGGATCGTACCGCCCTCACCCGACCGGACAGGTCGTGAAGCTCAATGTTGGTCTGCGCCACCGCCAGTGCATCATCGGAGACGTCTGACAGATCCACCACGGCTTCCGGAAAGACCGTTGCGGCCGCAATGCCGATACAACCGCTGCCAGTGCACAAATCAAGCACGCGCTCGGCCGGGTGATCAGCCAGCCAGGGCTGCAGGCCGGCTTCCAGTAACTCGGCCATGGGCGAGCGCGGCACCAGTACCCGCTCGTCGACATGGAATGGCATGCCCATGAACCAGGCTTCGCCAATCAGGTAGGCCACCGGCCGGCGCTCGTGTACCCGTCGGTCAATACGCTCCAGGATCAGCTGGCGTTCATCACGAATCAGGCGGGCGTCCAGGAAGAGCGTGTTGTTCTCCAGCGGCAGGTTCACACTGCGCATCACCAGCAGTACCGCCTCATCCCACACGTTATCCGTACCGTGACCAAAATAGAGGCCCGCCTCACTGAAGCGGGACGCGGCGTAACGCAGGTAATCACGCACGGTAATCAGGTCGTCGATGGGACGGGTCACTGCCGGTTCCTTCTGGTTACCCCGCCTTATTGGCAGGCAATGAATGTGATCGGCAGATTATACGCGGATTTAAGGCGCCAGGCAGCCCTGCCGTCGCGCGGGTGTCAGAGCGCCAGCGGGCCGGAGCTGCTGCGGTTCTTTTCGAAACGGTCCAGCGCCGCATGCATCCGCTCACGGCCGATCTGGATCATTTCCGGCGCCTTGTGATAATCGTAGGTGCGGCAGGAGTTCTTGGGCACGTTGACCAGCAGGTCCGGCGGGTAGCCGGCCAGCTTGTACTGTACCAGCGCGCTCTGCATGGTCTCGATGGTCAGGTTCATGATATCGAACTTGCCAATGCCGAGCTTCTCCCAGTTGATAGTACCAGTTTCCCGCCAGGGGTCGCGATGGGTCGACGGTTTCTCCTGGACCTGGTCCCTGACTTCATCCTCGAGTTTCTTTTCCGGGGAGTCCCCTTTTGAAGGCTTTCCCCCGAAAGACCTCAAGGCATCCCAGTCCAGCCAGCGTGAGGCCTTGTCGCGGATCTTGCCGACCCACTCGTCAAGCTCAGTATCCTCTTCCTGCGGGCGGAAGGCGGCGTCGGGAATGCGCTGGGCGGTATCGTCCTCGCCGCTGAGGTTGACGGCAAACACCAGATCGGCGTGGGCGGAGATGGTTGGCATGATCGGCAACGGATTCAGTAACGCACCGTCCACCAGCACCCGCCCGTTGAGCACCACCGGCGTTACCAGTCCGGGAATGGCAATGGATGCCCGGATGGCCTGGTCCAGTGGCCCCTCCTGGAACCAGATCTCCCGATGGCCCAGCAGGTCCGTGGCAACCGCCGTATAAGCCAGGGGAAGTGTTTCAATGCGGATATCCCCCAGCATCTCACGCACCACGGAAAATACTTTCTCACCGCGAATGGCGCCCACCGAGTTCAGGGTCACGTCCAGTAGCTTGAGTACGTCAAACTGGCCCAGGCCGGTAACCCAGTCCTTATAGTCCTGCATCTTGCCGGCGGCATACATGCCGCCAATGAGCGCCCCCATGGAACAGCCAGAGATGGCCACAATCTCGTAGCCACGCTCCTCCAGCACCTCGATGGCGCCGATATGGACATAACCACGGGCACCGCCGGACCCCAGGGCCAACGCCACACGTTTACGTGGTTTGCCGGCTGCGCCGGTATCTGCAGGCACAGGCTGCTTCTGACTGTCCGGCGTAACCACTGGCTCCGGTTTCCCGGACTGAACCGCTGGCGCCTTCTCCGGTGTTGGCTTGTCGTCATTATTCATCGCTCCGCCCCCCTTCTGGTGGCGCAACGATCAGTATTTCGATCCGGTTCGGGGGCCGCCCTGGTGATTCGATCCTGACCAGCGGCCCGATGTTGCGAATCATATGACGGGAGCGAGAAACCCCGGACCGGTCGAGCAGGTCAGACATGGTCTCCGCTGCTTTTTGTGACCGCTCGAGAGCCTGCTCGATGGTGTCATCCGGCCCCAGGGCCGAAAAACCTGCAATCACGATGCGGCTGTCCGGGTCCTGTGCCTTGTCCTTGATCTGGCGACGGATTTCCACACTCCAGTCCAGGCGAACGCTGATATCCCCCTGCCAGGGAACAATCAACGGCCCGGTGACCCTGCCACCGGCGCCGTTCAGCCCCGGCACCAACGCGCCGTCGGACAGCTCAAGCTGCTCCAGCCACAGGTATTCCCGCTGATTGCCCCGGGTGATGGTGTAAATCACCGTTAGCCAGCGCTGCCCGTCATCATCCTCGAAACCCGCCACCAGGTAGTCCTGGTCAGCGTCCCGCCCATACAGGGTGGCCTGATCAAAAACCTGGTTTGCCCAGACGTTGCTGCGACCGCACTCACGCCCCTCACAGTGGAACAGGATGCTGGCATTACGTGCCTGCAGCTGTTCCAGATACCAGCGTCTTGCACTGTCACGACTGGCGCCGGGCTCCAGCAGGTAAAGGCGGCCACTGCCCCTCACCGCCAACCGAACCGACTGTTCAGCACGTACTTCATTGCCGACTTCACGTATGGCACTGAGCATGACCCGATGACTCGCTGACTCGATCGCGCGCTCTTCTTCCAGCGTAGCCTGGGGAAACGCCAGTAACTGGCTGCCATGGCCTGTGGCCGGCGCCATCAGCAGGACCAAGGGCAACGCCGCGACGCCAGGTACCAGAGCCATGATCTTCCGGAGCAGGCCGGATACTGTCGTTAACACCTTGATCAATCCTCTTTCAGGAAACAACGAATCCCCTCTTCCACCGGTGCGATATCCCCTTCCAGATGGCAGTGGTGCCCGCCGTCAATATCCAGACAACGAACATTCTCCAGGGCGTCAAAGCGTTTCTGCCAGCGGTCGAAGGACGCCAGCAGTCCATGCTCCGCCCGCACCAGCAGGGTCGGCGCAGTCACCGAACGAACAAAAGCCATCACCTGCTCTTCGGTAAACATCATGGTGGAAGGGTGGCGCAGACGGGAATCCGTACGCCAATGCCAACCGTCGGCACCCTGTTCCATGTTGCGCGACAGCAACACCCGTGCGACCTCGGCAGTCAGGGGGTTGCGCCCCCCGGTACGAAGTTTGGCCGCTGTTTCCAGAGCAGGATAGACCGCACTGGCGCCGGAACCGGTGAGTCGCTTGCGAATACCCCGGCGGAGCTGGCCGACCGCCTCTTCCGGTGCTTTGGAGAGTGGTCCCAGACTGTCGATCATGACCAGTTTGCGGACTTTTTCAGGGAACGCCGCCGCATAGAGCAGCGACACGATGCCACCCAGTGAATGGCCGACCAGATCCACCTTTTCATGGTCGGCGAAGTGGGTTTCGATCAGCTCTGCCAGGTCGGCAACATAGTCTGCCAGCAGGTAGCTCTGGCCGGCCGGGCGATGGCCGGAATGGCCGTGTCCGGCATGGTCCAGGGCCCAGATATCGGCGATTGACCGCAAACCCGGTGCCAGACGGTAAAAAGTCAGGCTGTTGTCCAGCCAGCCGTGGAGCATCAACACCGGCGTTGATTTCAGTGCCGGCTCCTTGGCCGACCAGTGCAAACCAGCCAGTGTAAGCTGTTTCAGGGGCCAGCGGACTTCCCGGAAGTCCGCCTCGAGGTCGCAGTTAAGATCCGTGGACGGGGACGGGTTCATGGGTAGCGGACTTTCCTCCAAAGGAAACAGCGGGCGCCTGCTGCGCGCCAGTATTACATGGTATGGGTGGGGCGATCCGAACTCAACGAGCCGGCCAGATAGGACTCGATCTTGGTGCGGGCGGTTTCATCCTCGCCATTGAACTGCACGCCGATGCCTGCGGCCCGGTTACCCTGGGCACCCCGGGGGGTGATCCACACCACCTTGCCCGCAACAGGGATTTTTTCCGGCTCGTCCATCAGATTCAGTAACAGAAATACCTCATCTCCGAGCTGGTACTGCTTCTGGGTGGGAATGAACAGCCCGCCCTGGCGGATGTAGGGCATATAGGCCGCATACAAGACTGCCTTGTCCTTGATGGTCAGGGTCAGAATACCACTACGCGCGCCAAAACCAGGCCCCATGGTTGTCCTCCAGCAATTGTCGTTCCCGGCCCTCGCCCGATGTGAGTGAGGCCGGATTTGGATTCATTCTAGCAGACCGATTCGTCAGGTCGCTTTACACGGCCCGCCTGCGACGGGGCATCAGGCCTTGCCACTGGATCAGTAGACGATCCGTCTCCAGTTCAGGGCTGACATTATTCACCAAAGCACGCCGGGAGTCGCGGATGGCGTCCACAAGTTGCTGTGCCCGCCACGGTGGATTACCCGCTGCCAGATATCGTACCACCTCGCTGATGCCCGGGTCGCGGGCATCGCCACCAGCCATCGCCCGGGCCAGGTCATTGGCCCAGCCTTCCATCAGGTTCAGGGTGGCTTCATGCCCCAGATCCCGGAACGCCCTGGCGGCAACGGCCACCGTCGTCCCGCCTTTCATGAACTGCCGGAACGCCTCCAGTGCTGCTTCCCGCTGCTGCAGGAAGCCGCTGTCCAGCAGTTCCAGGGCCAGTCTCGGCGCTCCACCGGCCAGGTGCAGAGCCAACGCCTGAGCGTCGGTGCCGGGCGCCTCATCGCGACCGGCCAGCTGCCGTGACAGCCAACTGGCGGCCTCGCCAGCGGACGGCGTCGCCAGCGGCATGATACGACAACGGGACCGAATGGTGGGCAACACCGGGCGGCCGGTTTCCTGAAGCAGTAACAGCACGACATCCGCTGCCGGCTCTTCCAGCGTCTTGAGCAGGGCGTTGGCGGCATTGATATTGAGCTGATCTGCCCGATTAACGATGGCCACCTTGAAGCCCGCCACCTGGGGCGAGGCCACCGCAAACTGTGACAGGGCCCGGACCTGGTCAATGCGGACCATGCGTGACTTTTCCGGCTGATACACCCGGATATCCGGATGGGACTCACCAGCCACCAGCTGGCACTGTCGACACTGGCCGCAGGCCTCAGTACCCCCTGCTGTACGGTGCTCACAGACCAGCAGCGCCGCAATGCTTTCCGCCAGCCGTCGTTTGCCCACACCCCGCTCACCGTGCACCAGGGTGGCATGGGGCAGCCGGCCCTGATCGAGGGCCTGTGCGAAGCGTTCCATTACCGGCGTCAGCCAGGGCATGTCGTTCACGGGCATTTCCTGAGTCAGGACAGGCGCTGCGGAGACGACGGTGAGGGTCGCCCGGCGTGCCTGTTTCGGGTTGATCGACGGATCTCACGACGAATGGCCGATAGCCGGCGCCGCATGACCCGATAAGCTATCAGGGTCTTTCGCGCTCCGGATCGGTCTCGCCGGGAATCTGCGCCATAGTAATGGTTGTTCAGGTCGCGGGCAAAGGCGCGGGCCAGCCGCCCTGCCCCGGGCGCCTGATGGGCTGTGAGGCTGGCGAGCTGGGCAGGTGTCGACCCCGGTGGCACCGGAACGCCCTGCTGCTTAAGGGACCTTACCCAACGCCCCACCAGCACCGCCACTGGATCGGCCTCACGCCCGCCGCCATGGCGCAGGGCGGCAACCACACCCGCTACCAGCAGTGCCAGGCCCACCAGCACGGCGGTGATGTAGCCCAGTTCCTTGAGCCCGATATTGCCCGGCAGCCGGCTCATCAGATCCAGCTGTGACTGGCCCTGGTAACCGACCACCCACCGTTGCCAGTTGTAATTGACCCGGTCCATCTGAAGACTCAACCACTGCACCGCAGCGATATCGCCATAGCGCTGCGGCGAGGCCCAGTCGTCCTCCAGGAACGAGCCTTCTTCCGCCATGGCGTCCCGCAGGCCGGATTCAATGCGGTCCGGCGAGATGGCCGCGGTCGGATCCAGCCTCACCCAGCCCCGACCTTCGATCCAGGCTTCCACCCAGGCGTGGGCATCATACTGCCGCACAATCAGGTAGGCGTCGCCGGCTCCTGCCGAGCCCCCCTGATACCCGGCAACCACGCGGGCGGGTACGCCGGCAGTGCGCAGCAGGAAGGTGGTGGCACTGGCGTAGTGCGCACAGAACCCCCGTTTGGCATCGAACAGCAATGTATCCACCGGATCGTCCGGCATGGTCGGCGGACGCAGTGTGTAGAAGTACGGCTGCTCCCGGAAACGGCTCAGTATCGAATTGGCAAACGCCAGGTCCGAGTCTGCCGATTCGGCCAGTTCGCGAGCCAGCTGGCGACTGCGCTCATTACCCTGCTCCGGCAGCTGCAGGTAGCGTCGACGCTCGGAAAGTGACAGCGCACGGGAATCATCGGTGGCTGGCTCCTGGGCCATACGGTAGCGTATGGAGGTATCCGCCGGTCGCGCCAGCCGGAACAGCTCGCCCGGAACTTCGGTGATATTGCCGGATACCGCCCGGGAATGGTCGAGGGCATACACCCAACGCTGCCCCGAAGCCTCCATCAGCACGTCATACTGGTTGGCTGCCAGGTTACCGATGCCCGCGTCCAGATCGACCCGCCCCAGCCTTGTCCGTGGTGCTTCCTGCCACTGGCTCCAGGTGTGACCGTCGAACCGGTCCAGGATCAGGCCCCGCCAATACCTGTCACGGTGAGCCGGCATATCGCTGCCGAAAGTGACCCGGAACACCCGCTCGCTGCTTTGCGCCAGGCTGGAGATATCACCGGGGGTCATACTGTCAGACAGCCCGCTGCGGGCCTCACCCGAGACCAGGGGTACGCTCCATAAGGGTGCCATGCGGGGGAAGAAGATAAACAGGGCCAGCACCACCGGTAACGTCTTCAGCATCATGCCACCAAGGCGCCACAGCCCGGTCACCGGACTGCGGGTCGCCCCCGGCGTATGCAGCATATTCAGGGCCACCAGCAGGATGAAGACGCCAGCCAGGGTCACCAGCGTCCAGCCAATACCCTGCTTGAACAGAAAGTTGACCGCAGCCAGATAGATCAGAATGAAGAACAGCACAAAGAAATCCCGGCTGTCGCGGGTTTCCAGCCACTTCAGCCCAACCGCCAGAACGAAGAAGGAGGCCGCCGTGTCGACGCTGAAATGGCCGCTGACAGTCGCAACATAGGCGGCGATCAAGGCACCCATGACCAGGAGTCGCAACCAGCGACCTGGCAGGCGGACCCTGCCTTGCTGCACCAGCCACCGCCACCCGGCCAGCAGCAGGCAGGCCATGATCAGCCAGGGTGGCAGCCGGTCCCACTGCGGAAGCAGCAGCACCACAAAACCGGACAGCAGCCACAGCAAGGCACCGCTGGGTAGCATTGGCGCCCTGACACTCATACCGTCGCCCCCGAGTCCGGCGGCGTACGCTGCCAGGTGGCCAGCGCCCTGAGGCAGATTCGGCGGTGCTGGTCCCCCTGGTCCGGGTCGATGGTCAGCCCCGGCAACCTCAGCCCCCAAGGCTCACCAGCATCGTACCGTTCCAGCACCAGGGCGGTCAGGTAGCTTAACCGCAGCTCGTGATCGGCGCCCGGAAAGCTCTCGAAATCCAGCCACTGGGGGCTACCCTGCTCGCCCTGCCAGTCCGCCACCACCATGTCACCATTGCGGGAGAACCGCTTCCAGTCGACCCGGGCGCTGAGATCTCCTTCACGCCATGGGCGAAGCTCCACCTGGTCCTGCCCCTGGCTGCGCTGGTCCGCCTCAATGCTCTCACCCTCCACGGCACCTTCCGGTGCCTGGGTCGGACTGATAGGCCTCGGGAAGACAATGGCCGCTGTTGCCGGGCGCAGCCATGACCATGCCACCAACAGACCAAACGGAAAACGGGTTTCGACGCGGATCCGGTCAGGCAGCAGGTAGCCCCGTTCACGGCTGGGAATCTCAAGGGAACCATCCACCAGCTCATTGCCAGGAACGGAGAGGCTGGGCCCGGCCATGGTGTCACTGCTGAGGTCGATGGCAGGGGCGTCATGGCTGGCCTGCAGACGAACGCGGAACACAATGCTGTCACCAGCGAAACCCTCTCCGGGTTTCAGCAGGGTGACGTCAACGCCGCTCAGGTTATTGTGGGTCTGATGCATGGCGGCCACGAACAGCGCGCCCAGCAAAAAGGTCAGCAGATAGATCAGGCTGTTCTGGTAATTGATGCCGGTCAGCAGCATAACCACCAGAAGGATGCCGAACACGCCCCCGGCCGGGGTAGGCAATATGAAGATCGACCGGCGATCCAGGTGACGCCGGTCATCCCGAGGTATGCGGCGGTTGATCCACGCTCGCCACCGCCGTTTGACCGTGTTTCTGATACTTGGCAACGGTACTTCCTTACTCCAGGGCCGTGACCGGATGAATTCAGGTACCTCTGAAGAAGGCCCTGATTATAGGGTATCATGTGCAGCCTGTTTTCCCGCCACGACCAGATCAGGTTTCCGGATGTCGACTCGCTACACAGTGTCCCGATCCCGCATTGACGCCATGCTCGAGGCCCTTTCCGGGCTGGATGGTTTCATCTGCCTGGATACGGAACGGGGCAGGCATCAGCGGGTCAGCGCCCTGCCCGTGCGACACTGGCTGTTTCCCGACAACCCGGAAGGGTTTGCCGGAACCATCCAGGAGATACGGCAAGAGCACCACCGCATCACCACCCCGGCAGGTGGCGCTGCCGTCGCCGGCTGTCTGTTTTACGATGCCGGGCGGCAGACGGTTCCCGGTTTCCGCAGCCGGCACCCCGCAATGGCCGATCTTGGCTGGGCAGGGCTGTACCTGTGGGACTTCACGATTCCCACGGAAGGCGACGCCTGGCTGGCGTTCCACGACCGCTGCCCACCTGAACTGAAGGCCCGTATACTGGCCTGCTCCGAACAGCCAGGCCCGCCGGCGGCCACCACCGCCTTCCGCATCACGGAGCGCTTCCAGGCCCTGGACCCGGCGATGAACTATCACGCCGGTGTTGCCCGCATACTGGCGTATATTGAGGCCGGGGACTGCTACCAGGCCAACCTGTCCCAGGCCTTCGAGGGGCGCTTCGAGGGCTCACCCTGGCGGGCCTGGCGGACCCTCACCGAGGTCATCCCCGTCCCCCACGGTGGGTATCTGGATACCGGCCGGTGGCAGTTACTGAGCGTTTCCCCTGAGCTGTTCCTGGAGATCACGGATAACCGGGTGACCAGCAAGCCCATCAAGGGCACACGGCCCCGCCATCATGAACCTGCCAGGGACCGGGAACTCGCCGGTGAGCTTGCCAGCAATCCCAAGGACCGCGCCGAAAACCTGATGATTGTGGACCTGATCCGCAATGACCTCTCCCATTTCTGCGAACCGTTTTCTGTGCGGGTGCCACAACTGTTCGAGGTTGAGAGTTTCCGCAACGTGCATCAGCTGGTGAGCACGGTTACCGGTACACTGAAAGCGAACACAACGCCCTTTGAAGCCCTGCTCAGTGCCTTTCCCGGCGGCTCCATTACCGGCGCCCCGAAACGCCGGGCCATGGAAATTATAGACGAGTTGGAGACCCATACCCGCGAACCCTACTGCGGCAGCCTGTTCTGGTGGGGGGCGGACAACCGCCTGCAGAGCAACATAGCGATCCGCAGCCTGCAGACCCGTGATGACGGCCGGATCCGTGCCTGGGCAGGCTGCGGTATCGTGGCGGACTCGGATCCGGAAGAGGAATATCAGGAGTCACTGACCAAGATCCAGCGACTGCTGACGACGTTGGAAACGCTGCAGTAGCAACGTGCCCGGGGCGAAGCCACCGGGCACGACAAGAACTCAGAAGCGGTTGCTGAGTTCCAGGAAGGTCTTCTTCAGGGCGTCGAAGTCATGCACCGCCGGGAACTGCTGGAACTCGTCGATGACGTTCTGCGGTGCATGGAACAGGATGCCACCTTCCGCCTGGGTCAGCATGGTGGTGTCATTGTAGGAATCGCCAGCCGCTATCACCCGGTAATTCAGCAGCTGGAATGCCCGAACGGACTGCCGTTTGGGGTCACGCTGACGAAGCAGGTAATCGGTAATGCGGCCCTCGTCGTTAACCTCAAGCTTGTGACACAGCAGCGTGGGATAACCCAGCTTTTTCATCAGTGGCATGGCGAATTCGTAGAAGGTGTCAGAAAGGATTACCACCTGGAAGCGCTCACGCAACCAGTCCAGAAACTCCGCGGCACCGGGCAGCGGGTCCAGCTCGCCAATCACTTCCTGGATGGCGGGAAGGCCATAGCCATGCTCGTCCAGCAAACGGAGGCGCTGCTTCATCAGTACGTCGTAATCGGGAATATCCCGGGTGGTGGCCTTGAGCTCTTCAATACCGGTTTTTTCCGCAAATGCGATCCAGATTTCCGGAATGAGGACGCCCTCAAGGTCAAGGCACGCAAGCTCCACAGTCATCTCCTGTTACACGTTGATAGGCATTCGGCTCGCCATGATAGAAAAATCCGCCTGCAATTGCACCGTCAAAGGTGGCTGGTCAGCGGTAAAGTCCGTCCCCTGCTATAACCTTATGATTGCAGATTACTTCATGAACCTTCGTTCTGGTGATAAATTGACGCGACCATTTCACGGGATAACGATAATCCAATGACCGACATTGAGCAGCTTCAGAGAGAGTTGGATGGCCAGAGCCCGCGGGCCATCCTCAAGGCGGCCCTGGCCCATTACGACGAGATCGCGATTTCCTTCAGTGGTGCGGAAGATGTGGCCCTGATTGAAATGGCTCACAAGCTCACCGACCGGCTACGGGTGTTTTCCCTTGATACCGGGCGCCTGCACCCGGAGACCTATGAGTTCTTCGAGCGGGTACGCAAGCATTACGGCATCGACATCGAATTCCAGTTCCCCGATGCGCAGGCCGTGCAGGCCCTGGTCACCGAAAAAGGCATGTTCAGTTTCTATGAAGATGGTCACGGTGAGTGCTGCGGCATCCGCAAGGTGGAGCCGTTGCGCCGCAAACTGAACACTCTCGATGCCTGGGTTACCGGCCAGCGCAAGGACCAGAGCCCCGGCACTCGCAACGAGGTACCCGTGGTGCAACTGGACGACGCCTTCGAGGGACGCAAGGGTGAACTGGTGAAGTTCAACCCGCTGGCCAACTGGACCTCAAAGGAAGTGTGGGACTATATCCGTATCTCCGAGGCACCCTACAACAAGCTGCATGAACGGGGCTTTGTGAGCATCGGCTGCGAGCCCTGCACCCGACCGGTACTGCCCGGCCAGCACGAGCGCGAAGGGCGCTGGTGGTGGGAGGAAGCCACCCAGAAGGAGTGTGGCCTGCACGCCGGCAACCTGATTGCCAGCGATGCCTGATCAGGCCACCTTCCCCTAACCTGGGAGCTGCCTCAGTACAGAGGCAGCTCTACATTCCGGAACAACTCCTCGATATCATGCCGACTGCCCTGATGGGCCACCACCTGATTGACGGTATCCCGGGTCAGGTGCGGCGCAAACCTTTCCATAAAGTCGTACATGTATCCCCTCAGGAAAGTCCCCTTGCGGAAACCGAGGCGGGTAACGCTTGGCCGGAACAGTTTGCTGGCGTCAAGGGCCACCAGATCGGGGTCCGCCTCCGGATCAAAGGCCATGGAGGCGATGATGCCCACCCCTAATCCCAGCCTGACGTAGGTCTTGATGACATCGGCATCGGCGGCGGTGAAGACCACCTTGGGTTCCAGCCCTTCCGCCTGGAAAGCCTCATCCAGCTTGGAACGGCCGGTGAAGCCGAACACATAGGTCACCAGCGGATGCTTGGCCAGTTCCGGCAGCGTCAGCTCCGACAGCTGTGCCAGGGGATGGTCGCGGGGGACGATGACGCAGCGGTTCCACCGATAGCACGGCATCATGATCAGGTCATTGAACAGCTCCATGGCCTCAGTGGCAATGGCGAAGTCCACGGCGCCGTTGGCGGCCATTTCCGAGATCTGCATGGGCGTACCCTGGTGCATGTGCAGGGACACCTCCGGGTAGGACTCGATGAACCCCTGGATCACCGGCGGTAACGCGTAACGTGCCTGGGTATGGGTGGTGGCGATGCTAAGGTCGCCCTTGCGCTGGTTGCTGAATTCCTGCGCAATCTTCTTGATGCCTTCCACTCGTCGCAGGATCTCACCCGCTTCCCGGATAATGGTTTCTCCACCCGGCGTGATGCGAGTCAGGTGCTTGCCGCTGCGGGCAAACACCTCAATACCCAGCTCGTCCTCCAGCAGGCGGATCTGTTTGGATATACCGGGCTGTGAGGTAAACAGACTCTGGGCCGTGGCGGAAACATTCAGGTCGTGGTGGGCAACTTCCCAGATATAGCGCAGTTGTTGTAATTTCATTGATCCTTTCTCTCCCCAAAGCGGACACAGGATATTGCACCCTGCCCCTGGTAAGGTCTTGCCTGAGCCGTTACCAGAATACGCATAAAGATGGTTATTTTCATTCTTTTATCGAATAGAGAGTATTCGTTAGTCAGTGTAGTTCAAAACGGCGATATACAAGTGTTCTTCCGCTAGACATCGGTATAAAAACGGCATGGTGTGAACAGGGGACTTACTGGATGATCCGCCTGAAGGGGGGCAACGCGTCCAGCAGCAGCTGCCCGTACCGCCGGCTGACAATGCGGCGGTCCAGGATGGAGACACGCCCGGTATCAGATTCCGTGCGCAACAGGCGGCCTACCGCCTGCACCAGCTTGATGGAGGCATCCGGCACGGTGATTTCCATGAACGGATTGCCTCCACGACTGGTCACCCACTCCGCCAGGCTGGCCTCAATGGGGTCATCCGGCACCGAGAAGGGCAGCCGGGTGATCACCACGTGATCCAGGTATTGCCCCGGCAGGTCAATGCCCTCGGCGAAACTGGCGACACCAAACAGCACCGAGGGCTTGCCGGCATCCACCCGCTCGCAATGGTGGCGCAGCACTTCCCCTTTCGCCATGTCGTCCTGGGTGGTGATCAGGCCCGGATAGTCTGGCGCCAGCCGGTCGCGAACCGCATTCATCTGCCGGCGGGAGGTAAACAGCACCAGGGTCGCCTTCTCGGTGGCCCAGCGCTCCGGCAGGCACCGCACCAGGGCGTTGGTAAAGCCCTCGGCATCGGTGGGCAAGGCCTCCATGGGCGGCACCTCCACCGTCGCCATGTCGGCATAGCGGAAGGAGCTGGGCACTACCAGGTAGCGGCTGTCTGCAGGCAGGCCCGCGCGGGTGCGGAGCCTGTCAAAACGCCCCAGTGCCGTCAGCGTGGCACTGGTCAGCACTGAGCCATGGGCACGGGCCCAGAGCCTGGAAAACAGCAGGTTATCCGCCAGCACCGGGCTGCTGAAGAGCGTGACTTCCTCCGCGTGATCCCAACGCTGGCGCACGGCCCACCGGGCCGGGGGTGGTGTCCGGGCCGCAGGCTTCGCTTCCTCTTCACTGTCTGGTACTGCCTGCGTCTCACACCAGGCTGCCCACAACCGGGACTGATCTTCGGCCCTGGCGTGGAAGCTGCCAATGACCGGGTACCAGGCTTCGGCGGTGTCACGGTCGAGCTCGTGGTCCTTGCGCTCGTCGAATCCCTTCTGCAGCTCATCGGCAACGGTGCCCAGATGTCGCACCAGCGAGGCCGTGGCCGCCCGGGTTTCCGTGGCCAGGGCCAGCATGTCCTGCGGCAGGGTGCCCTCCGGGTAGCGCCACTGGGCAGACCGGCGCTCCTCCGAGAACTCCCACTGGATGCTGTCGATGACATGGTCGTGTACCCGTGTCAGGCAGTCATCCAGCACCCTTGAGGCGCCGGATATCTTTTCCACGGTGCGGCCAGCCACGGTCGACGGCGGCAGCCAGGCCTGGATCTTGGCCAGGGCCTGGGAAAGCTGTTTCAGCCACTGGCGGGTACTGTTCAGCGGCACCGAGGCGGCAAAGTGGTTCAGTGCCTTTCCCGGCAGATGATGGGCCTCGTCGAAAACGTACAGCGCGTTCTCGGGCTCGGGCAGGATGGCGCCACCGCCCAGGGCCAGGTCCGCCAGTACCAGGTCGTGGTTGGCGACCACCACATCGGCGGTTTCCAGCCCCTTGCGGGCGTCAAAGAAGGCGCAGTTGTCGAAGTAGGCGCAGTGCCGGTTGGTACACTGGCGATGATCGGTAGTGACCTGCCGCCAGACATCATCGGGAATGGTGGTGGGCCAGTGGTCCCGGTCACCATCCCACTTTCTGGCCGCATACTGGCCGAGCATGTCCTCGAAGAACTCGCGGGTACCGGGCTCCTGGTCCCGCCCCTCATCCAGCAGGAACAGGGGCATGGTGTTGCTGTCACCGTGGCCCTCGTCCTGCAGCCGGGTCTCCAGGCGGGACATGCACAGGTAACGCCCACGGCCCTTGGCCAGGGTCCAGTCGAACGACAGGCTGGTATGCTTTTTCAGGTCCGGCAGATCCTTGGAGATAATCTGGTCCTGCAGCGCCACGGTGGCGGTGGAAATCACCAGGGTCTTGCCCAGGGCCCGGGCCACCGGAATGGCGGAAATCAGGTAACCCAGGGTCTTGCCGGTGCCGGTGCCTGCCTCGACCACACAGGCTGCCGGTGGCGAGGTTCGCTGGCCGTCATTCTCGGTGATATCGCCCATATAACGGGCAATTTCGGCGATCATCAGCCGCTGGCCGTAACGGGCCCGGATGCCCTTGCCGGCGAGTACATCACGATAAGCTTGCTGGATCTCGGCCTTGACGGTATCGCTCAGTGGCATTAGCGCGGACTGCTCCAGTCACGGACGACACCGACACGGAATCGCTGGCCGTCCATGCTCAGCTCCACACCCTCTTCGGTGATGCGCTCTACCCGCAGGGGGCCAAAGGAATCCCCCACACGCAGGTGACGGCTGTTGATCATGACGCTGCGGGCTCCCGGTTGTGAGGAATAGACATGACTGTTGAAGACCAGATCCGGGACCTGGCGCTGGAAGGACATGGGCAATTCCACCAGGTGGGGCACACGCCCCTCCCAGGGCTCTGGTGTATAACCGGGCCCATCGGCGGAGGGCTGACGGATGGTGGGCACAATGACGGTGGGCGCTTCATCCATGGTGTCCAGTATCACTGCCCCCTGGCTTTCCAACTCGCCTGTCGCGGCAGTAATCTCCTCGGACTCCGGTATCGGCTCCTCGGCACGCACGATTTCACCACTGGTGGCAGCCGGTTCGCTGACGTTCGGATCAGGCACCGGTGAGGTTTCCGCGCCCTGGTCCTGGCCAGTCGTTGATGCCGTACGATGATCCCACCACAGCCCCACGCCCGGCCAGAACAGTGCCGCCAGTATCGCTGCATTCAGGGCCAAAGCAATGGCGACCCAGACGGCGGCGGGAATGCCCCGTTTACGTTTGCGGTGGACCATGCGCATCTGCTGGCCAAGATGGGGCACCCGTCCCTGGTTCCGCTCGGACTCCGATTTCTTCAGTGCTTCCAGGATGTACGACATGACGATATTACCCCGACCTTGGCTGGGCAGGCTGTCCCGGTCCGACGGGCGCTATGAAGGTGTTCCCTCCAGGCACCAGACGGGGGACGCCGGCATCAAGGTCGTTACTCATCTGGATCAGGGTCATGGCGCCAACCACACCGTCCTGTTCCAGCCCCTTCACTTTCTGATACCAGCGTATCTGTTCCTCCCGGATCAGGCGGCTGACCCGTTCGATTTCATCACTGTTATCCGCATGCAAACCCACCAGCTGCATCATCCGGGCGCTGAGCCATACGCCTTCCCGGTTCTGCCGCGGCAACTCCGAAGGATCGCCGTTCCAGGCCATGTAGGGTGGCACCTGCCAGAGCACCGAGAAATCACCGTACCAGTAGTCCTCCAGGTCACTGAAGGACACGTCCAGAGTGCCCTCTGTCGTTCTCAGGGTGGCTACATCGCCTTCCAGCCGCGCCAGGGTGACCTGGGACTGTTCGCCCCCCGGGCCTTTCAGGGTGAGCACCGCCGGGCGGTTGATGTCTTCCATGCTGCGGCGGCTGCCCTGGCGGTGCAGGCAGCGAAGGCCTGCGGCTTCAGCGTAATCACAGGCAAACGGATACTCTGACCGGTCCCACTCATAGCCCCAGAGGTGAAACAGGCCATTGTAGGCCTGCGCCGTGGTCAGCCCATGGGACTCTATGTCAAAAGGCTCCAACGCCTGGCTGTCAGCAACGCCTGGCTCCGTCCCGTCCGATCGTTCAATGGTACCGGCAAGTGCTTTTTCGCTGTTCTCACCAGCCACCTCATCGACAGCGGTAGCTGGCTCAGTAAGGGTATTGTCGTCGTTTGTCGGTTCATCCGCCGAGACCTGTTCTTCAGGCACCTCGGCCAACCGAGCCTGGTGGCGGCTGTCCACATAGGCCCAGCCGACCACCGTTATCGCCACCAGCACCGCAGCAGCCGTGGCCAGGCGCAATACAGGCGAGGCACCATGAGCGCCCTGACTCCGGGGCAGGCCACCCACTTCCTTCGACGCTGCCTTGATGTGATGGGGCTCGATCTGCTGGACACTCTCGCTATAGGCACCGAGCAAGGCCCGGTCACTGATCAGGTTGATCAGCCGCGGGACCCCTTTGCTTTTCCGGTATAGCATGCGAACAGCAGACTGGGTAAACAGCTCGACCTTTACCCCGGCTACCCCAAGCCGGTAATGGATATAAGCGGGAAGTTCGTCCTTTTCCAGAGCATCGAGATGATAACGGGCGGTGACCCTCTGGTTGAGCTGGCGCAGTTCCGGCCGGTCAAGGATATCCTTCAGCTCCGGCTGGCCCAGCAGCACAATCTGTAGCAGCTTCTTTTCCGCGGTTTCCAGATTGGTGAGCAGCCGCAGCTGTTCCAGGACTTCCGCGGACAGGTTCTGGGCCTCGTCGATAATCAGGACTTGATGGCGGCCTCGGGCGTGGGCATCCAGAAGATGCCGGTTAATGCGGTCGATCAGATGCTTGATGGTGGCATCGTCCGAATAGGCAATACCCAGTTCATCGCAGACGGACGCCAGTAGTTCGCGGGCAGACAAGCGCGGGTTGAGAATCAGCGCAATATCCACATGCTCCGGCACGTTCTCGATAAAACACCGACTGATCGTGGTCTTACCGGTGCCCACCTCGCCGGTAATCACAATGAAACCGCCCTGCCCCTGGACACCATACATCAGATGGGCCAGTGCTTCTTTGTGGCGTTCACTGAGATACAGATATCGGGGGTCCGGCGCTATGGAGAACGGCGGCTCCCGAAACCCGAAAAAATCGTAGTACATGGTATTCCAGTCAGCTGGCGGCCGGTTTCCGGGCCTGTCCCTTTCAGTTGAAGGCCCGCGTTATAGTGCCGGCCATGATACCGCCCGCGGCGGATACCTGTCACCACCGCCTGTCAACGGCTTCCCGTGGATGGGACCTGTATCCGGTAAGTGCAGGATGAACGCCAACCGGTGCTCAGAAGTCATCCAGCATCAGATCTTCGTCCTCACTCTGGGTGAAGGGATCCGAGCCGGTTTTACCGTCCCTGATCAGGTATTCGCGCCGTTGCAGGTAGGCATTGCGGACAAAGGTATAGCTGTCACCAGACATGAAGCCTTCCGCCGCCAGCAGGTCTGCCCGGGTGTCCACGATGAACAGGCCCAGCAGGTACCACTTCTCCGGACTCTCCATGTAGTCCCGGGCCGTTGGGAAAATCACGCTGTCGGTCAACGTACCCGTGAAATCACGGGGACTCGACGGCCCCATGAGCGGCAGTACCAGGTAGGGACCGGAACCTACGCCCCAGTAACCCAGGGTCTGGCCAAAGTCTTCCGGACGCTCCGGCAAGTCGAAGGCCGTCGCCACATCGAACAGACCGCCAAGGCCGAAAACCGTGTTGTAGGTAAACCGGCCAGCCGCAACCACTGCGTGCTCACCCTTCAGCTGAAGCACACTGTTGATGAAGTTGGGTACTTCCCCGAGGTTACTGAAAAAATTGGTGACCGCCCGGTCCGCCATATCGGGCATCACCCACTGATACCCCTCCGCAACAGGGCGGAGAACCCAGTCGTCGACGGTCTGGTTAAAAGCATAGACCTCGCGATTCCAGGGTTCCCAGGGGTCAACCTGTTGCGGGCCAGCATCGGAGGTCACCTCCGGGGGTTGCCCGGCGGAGGCGGTTTCCGTATTGCGGTCATCGGGTGAGGTAGCGCAACCGACAAGGGCCAGCGCACCGAACGTCAGCATTGTCAGCGCTCGGGAAATGTCACGAAGCATGGTTATTCCTGGTTAGCTGTCTTCGTCGGGTTACAGGACCGATTGAGTTCTGGCATTCCGCTCAACGCTTACGTACGACCACGCTGCCAATGGAGTAGCCGGCACCAAAGGAGCAGATCACGCCCAGGTCTCCAGCGCCAAAATCATCCTTGTTCAGGTGATAGGCAATTATTGACCCGGCGGAACTGGTGTTGGCGTACTCATCCAGAATCACGGGGGCTTCATCGATGGTTGCCTCCCGCCCCAGTACCCGCTTCGAGATCAGCTGATTCATGTTCAGGTTGGCCTGGTGCAGCCACATGCGGCGCAGATCGTCCGAGCCCAGTGACAGACTCTCCAAGTGAGCCACGATCAGCTCCGCCACCATCGGGGAGACTTCCTTGAAGACCTTGCGCCCCTGCTGAACAAACAGCTTGTCCGGTTTACCAACGCCGGCCTCATCACCCCGGTTCAGGAAACCGAAATTATTACGGATGTTGTTGGAGAATTTCGTCTTCAGACGGGTGCCCAGGATTTCGAAACCCTGTCCGGCACCAACCTGATCATCACGTTCCACCAGCACCGCAGTGCAGGCATCGCCAAAGATAAAATGACTGTCCCGGTCGCGGAAGTTCAGGTGGCCTGAACAGATTTCCGGACTGACCACCAGCACGGCATTCGCCGTGCCATTCTCCACCGCATTGGCCGCAGCCTGTATGCCGAAGGTGGCGGAGCTGCAGGCCACATTCATGTCGTAGGCAAAACCGTCGATCCCCAGCGCTTCCTGCACCTCGATGGCAACGGCAGGATACGCCCGCTGCAGGTTGGAACAGGCCACGATCACAGCGTCCACATCATCAGTGGTACGGCCAGCCTGCTTGAGGGCCTCCCGGGCGGCTACCACCGACATGTCACACTGGATGGACCACTCGTCATTACTGCGATCCGGCAAACTCGGACACATGCGCTCGGGATCGAGGATGCCATCCTTGTCCATGACATGGCGGCTCTTGATGCCCGACGCTTTCTCGATGAACTCCACAGACGATGGCTGCAGGGCGTCAACCTCGCCGTTGGCGATTTCCGCCGCATGGCGCTCGTTGAACAGCTCAACGTATTGGTTGAACGAAGCAACCAGCTCTTCATTGGTGATGGAGGCGGGCGGCGTATAAAGCCCGGTACCGGTGATAATGGCGGTAATGCTCACAAATGACCCCGACTTTTCTGGAAATTATTGTGGACTTCTATCCGGATGTGCCCGATGCGTGTTGGCGAAACGCATCATTACTGACTGTGAATAATATCACAAAGATAGTCCAGTGCCCGCCCGGGAGACCGAATGTCCATGATTTCACACCGGGTCCATGTGGCGGCGACCTGATACCAGCCCCGGCCCGTCAATGCACCTGCGACCACTGCCGGTCGAGGCGTTTGACCGACACCGGCATGGCCGTGCCGAGCTGCTGGGCAAAGAAGGACACCCGGTATTCCTCGAGCATCCACCGGTAGAGGCCGAGCTCGGGATCCAGGACGCCCTGGCGCCGATGCTGTTCAGCCTTTTGCTGGTAGCGGTTCCACAGCGGCTCAATGGTGTGGAGGAACTCCCGCTCCCGGCCCATTTCACGGGGCATCTTGTCCAGACGGATGTCCGCAGCTTCGAAATAGCGGGGAAAACAGGCCAGCCATTGGGGTGGTGTGGCGATCAGGAACCCGGGATAGACCAGCTGCTCCATCTGGAACTTCAGGTCGGCCATGCTATTGGCCACGGCAAGGCTGATCTTGCCCTTGAGCTGTTTCATGACGCGGTGGTAGCCCTGCATCAACTGGTAGAGTTGCTGGTCGGCCTCCTCCAGTGCCGGCAGGAAATCCCCCCGGCCGGCATCGTACACACGATCAAGTTCGGCAGCGCTGCGCGGCAGATCTGTGGACGGCTGGTCCGGCCCTCCCAGGAAGTGGTTCGCTGCACCGGCCAGCAGGAAATCGTCCAATAACACCCGCGTCTGCCCCACCGGAGCAAACATCAGCGCGGAATCGCGGAAATGGCGAAGCCGGCCGTCGATTCTTTCAAGGGTGTTGCCAAGCCGGTTGAGAATCAGCCGGGCCACAGCCCGGCGATGGGCATTCGCCGCCGTCAGCGGATCCAGGAAGCGGGTCTCCCGGACCTGATCACCGAGATCCTCCAGTGCCGGGTACACGGTCACCTGCATGCCGCCCCTATCGGTATGCACCGACGGAGAAAGGGAACCGAACTGCCAGTCAGTGCCCTGGCGGGCTGGTGCCTTGCCCTCTTCCTCGTCGATCTGGCTGAGGGCCTGCTCCGCCTGCTTTTCCAGTTTCTTCTGCAATTCGTCCGGGTCACGGCCCTGGGCCATCACCTTACCGCCCTCACCCAATACCTTGAGGTTCATCCGCAGGTGCCTGGGCAGACCGTCACGAGGCCAGTCTTCCGGAGCAATGCGCACTCCGGTCATGCGACGGAGCTGGTGGGCCAGCACGTCGGTGAGTGGTTCGTTGGATGGGGTCATGTTCTCCAGGGCCGCATCCACAAAATCCGGCACCGGCACGAAGTTACGCCGCACCGATTTGGGCAGCCCCTTGACCAGGGCGATGCATTTTTCCCGCACCAGCCCGGGCACCAGCCATTCCAGCCGGTGGCCAGGCAGTTGTTTGAGGGCCATCAGCGGTACCTGGATGGTCACCCCATCGTCATCGCCGGTGGGCTCAAACTGGTAGCTCAGGGGGTATTTCGCACCCTCCCATTCCAGCTCGTCCGGGTACTGCTCCAGTTCGTTGTAGTCCAGGTCCCGCTGGAGAATGTCTTTCTCCGTCAGCTCCATGGCCTTGAGATCTTCCGCCGACAGCGACTTCCACCAGCTCTCGAAATGTCGGCCACTGACAATATCCGCCGGCAGGCGCTGGTCATAGAAGGCCACCAGTTGCTCGTCATCCACCAGCAGGTCACGTCGGCGGGTCTTGTTTTCCAGGTTCTCGACGGTGTCCAGCAGCTCCCGGTTACGGGCAATGAACGGCGCCTTTGTGCGAAAGTCCCCTTCCACCAGGGCCCGGCGGATAAAGAGCTGACGGGATTCCACCGGGTCGATCTTGGCGTAGGGCACGCGGCGCTGGCTGACCACATCCAGGCCATACAGGCTGACCCGCTCAAACGCCATGACCTGGGCGCGCTTCTGTTCCCAGTGGGGCTCGGAGTAGTGGCGCTTGACCACATGTTCCGCCAGGGGCTCCACCCACTCCGGCTCGATCTTCGCCACCATACGGGCAAACACCCGGCTGGTTTCCACGATTTCCGCCGCCATGATCCATTTGGGCGACGATTTGGCCACCTTCGACCCCGGGAAGATGAACACCTTGCGATTGCGGGTGGCCAGATACTCCTTCTTCTCCAGCTTTGTGGCCACCTGCCCCAGCAGGCCCGAGAGGATGGCCTGGTGAACGGCTTCGTAACTGGCGGCGTTACGATTTAGGGTGAACTTCTGCTCCCGGCACAGCAGGGTCAGCTGGCGATGGATATCGCGCCACTCCCGCATGCGCATCCAGGAAAGGAACTGCTTCTTGCAGTAACGGCTGAGCTGATTGTTGGACAGTTCCTGGCGCTGCTCCTCGAAGTGATTCCACAGATTCAGCAGGGTGACAAAGTCGGACTCCTTGTCGGTCCACTGGGCGTGAGCCTGATCCGCCGCCTGCTGCCTGTCCTGGGGGCGCTCCCTCGGATCCTGCACCGTCAGGCCGGCAATAACCACCAGCAGCTCGGCGAGGCTGCCCAGCTCACTGGCCGCCACCAGCATACGTGCCAGCCGTGGATCCAGGGGCAGCCTCGCCATGGTCCGGCCCAGACCGGTGATCCTGCGTTTGCCGGAGACTGCGCCCAGCTCTTCCAGCAGCTTGTAACCATCGTTGATCTGCCGGTTGTCCGGTGGTTCGAGGAACGGAAACTGGCGGATATCCCCCAGCCCGAGGGTGACCATCTGCAGGATGACTGACGCCAGGTTGGTGCGCAGGATTTCAGGATCGGTGAACTCGTCCCGGCTGACAAAATCCTGTTCATCGTACAGACGAAAGCAGATACCCGGCGCCACCCGGCCACAACGACCCGCCCGCTGGTTGGCACTGGCCTGGGAGATGGCCTCCACCGGCAGTCGCTGGATCTTGGAGCGTACCGAATAGCGGCTGATACGAGCGACGCCGGTGTCGATCACATAGCGGATACCGGGCACCGTGAGCGAGGTTTCCGCCACATTGGTGGCCAGCACGATGCGCCGGCCCCGGTGGGCCTGGAAAACCCGGTTCTGCTCCTTGTTGCTAAGCCTTGAATACAGCGGCAGCACCTCGGTGTGGCGCAGGTCGGCGTGACGCAGCTGCTTGCTGAGGGAGCGTATTTCCCCCTCGCCGGGCAGGAACACAAGAATGTCGCCCGGTGGCTTGCTTTCAGAACGCTCGTGACTCTCAATTTCCTCCACCGCCGCGACCACGGCGTCACCCCACCCCAGGTCCCGTTCCTCGGCGTCGCCCGCCAGGGGACGGTAGCGAACCTCTACCGGGTAGGTGCGCCCGGACACCTCAATCACCGGCGCCTTGTTGAAATACTCGCTGAAGCGCTCCACCTCGATGGTCGCCGAGGTAATGATCACCTTCAGGTCAGGGCGCTTGGGCAACAGCTGCTTCAGATAGCCCAGCAGGAAATCGATGTTCAGGCTGCGCTCGTGGGCCTCATCAATGATGATGGTGTCGTAGGCGTCCAGGAAGCGGTCATGCTGGATTTCCGCCAGCAGAATGCCGTCGGTCATGACCTTGAGGCGGGTGGCCTCCGAGGTGGTATCCGTGAACCGCACCTGATAGCCCACCTGTTGGCCCTGCTCCGGCCCCAGTTCCTCGGCAATGCGACCGGCCACGGTGCGGGCGGCAATGCGACGGGGCTGCGTATGCCCCACCACACCACGGGTGCCTCGACCGGCATTAAGGCAGATCTTGGGCAGCTGGGTGGTCTTGCCCGAGCCGGTCTCCCCGGCCACGATAATGACCTGATGCTCCTCGAGTGCGCGGGTAATATCCTCCACCCGGTCGGATACCGGCAGACCTTCCGGGAAGCTGGCGGGGCGATGGGCCTTGCGGCGGGCCTCCGCCTTGTCCAGCCCCTGCTCCAGCCAGCGGTTCAGCTTGCGCAGCTCCGCCTCACCGGGCCGGTTCTGGGTGCGGGCCAGCAGCTTGAGAATACGGGCGGTTTCCCGCTGGTTGCAATCGCCAAGCTGGCTCCGGATCTGATCGGTGTCCAGCAGGGTCCGGGTGTCGGAAGCGTCGTTGCCGGGCGGGGTCTTGCTCATGAATGGTCCGGTTGGTCAATGAATGGCTCGGTTGGTGTGAGACGGGCGCTATTGTAGCGGAAGCGGGATGTTAACGAAAAAAGCCCTGCCGAGGCAGGGCTTCTTCATGAATCGGAACCCGGTTTACTGGTTCTTCTTCATTTCCTCGTCACGCAGCTCGCGACGCAGGATCTTGCCGACGTTGGTCTTGGGCAGCTCTTCGCGGATCTTAAAAGTCTTGGGCACCTTGTAGGCGGTCAGACGCTCGCGACAGAACTCCTTCAGCTCGTCCGGCTTCAGGCTCGGATCGGACGGCACCAGGAAGACCTTGACGGCTTCGCCGGTCTTCTCGTCGGGAATACCGACGGCCGCGCACTCGAGCACCTTCGGATGGCCACTGATCACGTCCTCGACCTCGTTCGGATAGACGTTGAAGCCGGATACGATGATCATATCCTTCTTACGGTCGACGATGCGGATGTAGCCGTCTTCCTGAACCAGGGCGATATCACCGGTGCGCAGGAAACCGTCCTCGGTGAAGGACTTCTGGGTCTCTTCCGGCCGCTGCCAGTAACCGCGCATGACCTGTGGCCCTTTAACACACAGCTCACCCGGCTCACCAAGGGGCAGGTCGTTGCCTTCCTCATCCACGGCCTTGCAGATGGTATTGCAAACCGGCAGACCAATGGTACCCAGCTGGATGGCATTGGGCGGGTTGATGGTGACCACCGGAGAAGTTTCCGTCAGGCCGTAGCCCTCGCCGATCTCGACACCAGTAACTTCCTGCCAGCGCTTGGCGGTGGCGCTGGTCAGTGCCATACCACCGGACGACGTCATCTTCATGTTGCTGAAGTCAAGCTGGCGGAACTCCTCGTTGGCCATAAGACCGTTGAACAGCGTATTCAGGCCTGCCAGCGAGGTGAACTTGTGGTTCTTCATTTCTTTCACGAAGCCCGGGATGTCTCGGGGATTCGGGATCAGCACGTTATGGGCGCCGGCCTCCAGCATGATGCCGCAATTCAGGGTGAAGGAGTAGATGTGGTACAGGGGCAGCGGGGCAATCATCACCTCCTGCCCTTCCACGATCTTGTCTTCCAGCAGCGGACGGGTCTGGAGCACGTTGGCCACCAGGTTGCCGTGGGTCAGCATCGCGCCCTTGGCCACACCAGTGGTACCGCCGGTGTACTGCAGCGCCGCCAGGTCGTCCTGGGTGGGCCTGGCCGGATCCAGTTTCTCCTTGGCGCCGGCTGCCAGCACGGCGGGCAGCTTGTGGGCCTGAGGCAGGTTATAGGGAGGCACCATTTTCTTCAGGTACTTGACCGCCGCGTTCATCAGGGTGCGCTTGAGCGGAGAATGCATGTCAGCCAACTCGGTCACGATAACGTGCTCGATCCCGGTCTGGGGCAGAACCTGCTCAGCATTGGCGGCCATATTGGCCAGAACCACCAGGGCCTTGGCGCCGGAGTCGTTGAACTGATGCTCCATCTCGCGAATGGTATAGAGAGGGTTGGTGTTAACCACCACCAGTCCTGCACGCATCGCACCAAAAACAACAACAGGATACTGGGAAACGTTGGGCATCTGGATGGCAATGCGGTCACCGGGCTTCAGATTGGTCTTGTTCTGAATCCAGGCAGCGAAATTGCGGCTCTGGGTATCAAGATCACCATAAGTCAGGGTCGCACCAACGGCACTGAACGCCGGCCGGTCAGCGAATTTCTTTACCGCCTGCTCAAAGAGGTCCACCATACTCTGGTATTTGTTGAGATCGATCTCACGGGGCACACCAGGTGGATACTTGTCCTGATAGAACTGTTCGAAGTCCATCGCACCATCTCCTGTCATTCATTACTTTATGATTATAGTTTCGCAGCCCTGCCTACCCGACGTCCCTGCCGGGGACAGCCAGGGACTGCCGCAGCATCTCGGGATACCATCCAGCCAGACCTTCGCGGGAACCTGCTCCGGCGAAAATACAAGCAGACTAAAGTATCAGCCTCAAAAGAAAGGCGAGAATACCAGTTTTGCGTGCTTTCAGGTAGATGCTGGCCCGCAACAGACTGAATGCGGACGATGAATGTGACGCCTTTCGCGCAATTCCGTCAGGCTTTTTTACAACTCATCTTATCGAGCGACTGACTCTGAACTAAAAGTCAGCACACCTCATTGTTTAAATTAAATTTTTCACTTCTGGCAAGGTAACTGCTTGGCAGTAAACCGACGCAGGTACTTACTGGAGGTGCCTCGCGTTAAATGCCGAGCTTGGCCGATACACACTCAACCGTGTATCGGCTTTTTTTATGGGCTCTGCATAAGATTCATCGTGAAGACAGTAACAAGACGATGGTGGCAAGCTGGTGGAGGAAGGTGAAAACTGACAGGAGACCGTTAAAGAACACGTCCCGCTCAACATCGGACACAGGACCATTGGTGCCGGCGCAACAACTCTGCCGGCACCGGGCGCGTTTATCAGGCGCCCAACTTCGACTCGCAGTTGGAAACGATCAGCTTGGAAGCGGTTTCCAGATCCATGCTTTCATCGGCGTAAATCTGGGCAACAGATTCCTTCAGTACGCTGGCGGAAGCCTCGCTGCTGGCGTTCTCGTCGATGGCGGAGTAGACCTCCTCGATAGCGGTATCGTTATCGCGGGCGCCCACCAGATCCGGTGCAGCAGCTTTCTGTGCCTCGCACACGGGGTTGGCCATGGCCATGGAGCTCATGCCCATTCCGGCAACCAGTACGCTGACAGCAAACAGTTTCTTGTTCATAGAACAGGTTCCTTCCTGAAATTGTAGGTGTTGGGGAGCCCCGGAATACGGCGCGAGGTTCCGTCTCGGCAAACCAGGGCATATCAGAGAGCCCCCTCAGGCTCAGGGCGAATTGAAGCATAATGAGACATTAACTGAAAATGTCTTATTTTTTACCACATACCAAAAAGCCCGGGATAGGACCCGGGCTGTTTCTGGCGTTACGCCGGAACTGGCACATTGTGACGACCATCACTGGAACTTTTTTCGTTCAGGCCGTTCCGGATGGCAACCTGATCACTTGCTGAGGTAACGCATGGCCGACTCAAGTCCGTCAATAGTGAGCGGGTACATGTGATCTCCCACCAGTTGTCGGGTTATGCCCAGTGAGCCTCCCCTGCCCCAGTAGCTCTCCGGTAACGGATTGATCCACACCACCTTGCGGAAATGTTCGTAAACCCGCTGGAACCAGACGGCGCCTGCCTCCTCGTTCCAATGCTCGATAGAGCCCCCCGGGTGGGTGATTTCATAAGGCGCCATGGTGGCGTCACCAATAAAGATGACCTTGTAGTCCGGACCGTACTTGTGAAGCACGTCCCAGAGCGGTGTGGTCTCATGGAGGCGCCGCACATTCCGGGTCCATACCGACTCGTAGATGAAGTTATGGAAGTAGAAGTACTCCATGTGCTTGAACTCCATCCTCGCTGCGGAGAACAGTTCCTCGCACACCCGCACGTGGGGATCCATGGATCCGCCCACGTCAAAGAACAGCAGTACCTTCACCGCATTGTGGCGCTCCGGCACCATTTTCAGGTCCAGGTAACCCGCATTGCGGGCGGTGGAGCGGATGGTATCGTCCATATCCAGCTGGTCTGCGGCCCCCTGCCGGGCGAACTTGCGCAGCCGCCTCAGGGCTACCTTGATGTTGCGTATGCCCAGGGTAATGCTGTCGTCCAGATCCCGGAACTGGCGTTTCTCCCAGACTTTTACCGCACGCCCGTGGCGCCCTTCGTTCTGACCGATGCGGAAACCTTCCGGATTGTACCCATTGGCACCGAACGGCGACGTGCCTCCGGTGCCTATCCACTTGTTACCGCCCTGATGACGCTCCTTCTGCTCCTCCATGCGCTTCTTGAAGGTGTCGATCAGCTCCTCAAGTCCACCGAGGGAATCGATCTTTGCCTTTTCTTCCTCAGAGAGCTGTTTCTCGAATTCGGCCCGCAGCCAGTCATCGGGAATCAGCGCCTCCATCAGCTCATCCAGGTTCTCGATACCCTTGAAATAGGCATCGAAGGCCCGGTCAAACTTGTCAAAATGGCGCTCGTCCTTCACCAGACACAGGCGTGCCAGGTAGTAGAACTCTTCCATGTTCGCGAAGGCGAGCCGCTTCTGCAGGGCCTCCAGCAGGTCCAGAAACTCGCGCAGACTCGCGGGCACCTTGGCCGCACGAACCTCCATGAAAAAATCTATCAGCATGACGTCCTCCCAGAAGAGGCCGGTGAATCAATAGTCCGCCGGGGCAAACAGCCCCGGACGCCCTGCGTTACTTCTTGCGGCGGGCCATGAAGGCCAGCTTCTGCAACAGGTGCACGTCCTGCTCGTTCTTGACCAGGGCGCCATACAGCGGCGGCAACGCGCTGCTGGTGTCCTTTTCCTGCAGCATCTTGCGGGACAGGTCGTCCGCCATCAGCAGCTTGAGCCAGTCGATCAGCTCCGAGGTGGACGGCTTCTTCTTCAGGCCCGGCACCTTGCGCACGTCGAAGAAGACCTCGAGGGCATCGCGGACAATATCCTGCTGAATACCGGGGAAATGCACATCCACGATGGTCTGCATGGTGTCGTGTTCGGGGAAATTGATGTAGTGGAAGAAGCAACGGCGCAGGAAGGCGTCCGGCAGTTCTTTCTCATTGTTACTGGTGATTACGACGATGGGCCGTTGCTTCGCCTTGACGAACTGCTGGGTCTCGTAAACGAAGAACTCCATGCGATCCAGTTCCAGCAGGAGGTCGTTGGGGAACTCGATATCCGCCTTGTCAATCTCGTCGATCAGCAGGACCACCTGCTCGTCGGACTCGAAGGCCTCCCAGAGCTTGCCCTTGACAATGTAGTTGCTGATGTCGTGAACCTTCTCATCCCCCAGTTGCGAGTCACGCAGACGGGACACCGCGTCATACTCATACAGGCCCTGCTGGGCCTTGGTGGTGGACTTGATGTGCCAGGGTATCAGCCTGAGCCCCAGGCCGGCGGCCATTTCCTCCGCCAGCAGGGTTTTACCGGTACCGGGCTCGCCCTTGATCAGCAGCGGGCGTTGCAGGGCGACGGCGGCATTGACCGCCATTTGCAGGTCTTCAGTGGCGACGTAGTTATCGGTACCGGTAAACTTCATGACAATGGATCCTGTGTTCGGTGTATCAGATCGATGGGTAGACAGGGTGATGGCGCGGGCTGGTCCCCCGGGCACATCACCCGTAATCGCTGGTAATGGTGGACGAGTATAAGTTTTTTACCCGTCGATGATAAGCAGCAGTGTCTGTGCGGCACAAACCGGCAAACTCCGGGTGTTACTCGTTCTTCTTCCTGCCGTCAGACGAAGGCTTTCCGCGTTCTTCGTCTTCCTCCTCGTTTTCCAGATCAGGCAGGTCGTCGATATCCGACAGGTCAAAATCCTCCAGGCCGAACTCCTCATCATCGTCGTCCGGCAGGCTGTCATCCGTATCCAGGGAGTCAGGGTCCGGTATCCCGGGGTCCTGGTCCGGGGACACTTGCTCAGCAGGCTGCTCCTGTTCCGGCTCCACCGGTGGCTCGTCGGTGGTGTCTTCGGCCGGGGCTTCCTCGGGTTCAGGGACATCTCCCGCCGCAGGCGTGGGCTCCGGTTCTTCATCATCCGGTTCCATCTCCGGGGGCGGCTCCTCAGGCTCCATGATGCTATCGGTTTCCATTTCCGGCCCGGTCACGCCGGTTGGGGTATCCTTCTCCGCGTCGGCTTCTGTCGGAGTGGCTTCGGCCGATTCAGCAGGGGACTGTTCCGCCGGACGGGGAGAGATCTCCTCACCCTCCTCTGCCGGTTCTTCCTTCTGACCACCCCGGCGTTTCAGTAACACCAGCGCCACAGCGCCCAGCATCAACAGCCCGACCACTCCCGCGGCCCATGGCCACCAGGCCAGCAATCGGTCTGTCAGCGACGGTTCAGCCTGTTCCGGCGCCGGCGAAGCCTCCACTTCCGGTTCAGAGACTGCTGCCGGCTCGGGCTCGGGTTCTTCCAGCTGACTCAGGTCGACGGGTCCTGCCGGTGGTTCCGGTTCCGATATGGGCTCTTCCGGCTCTTCGGCAGTCTCCGGTGCCAGGGGGATTTCGGTGCCCCCTGTGGTCGTCGGCTCCCCTTCCGGCGCCTCCAGTACCAGCGTCTTGCGGAATTTGCGGGAGAAGGTGCCGCCGTCGGCCTCCAGTTCAAGCAGGTACTGACCCGGTTCGGGCAGTCTGGAAATGGTGTCCTGATAGACACCGTCAGCTGGCGGCTCCCCCTCACTCAGGATGCGGGTGCCCCGCCGGCCATCCTCGGTGGTCATGCTCAGGCGAACGGTAATCACGCCGAGGAAGTCCGGGTCGGTGATGCGCTCCCCCTCCTCGGTGAAAAAAGCTTTAAGATCTGCTTCATCACCGAGCTGGAACCGGGCCGGCATGGGCTCCACCTCCAGTCTCAGATCACTGACTACGGTAACCCGGCTGCCCTCGCCCAGAACCCCTTCAAGCTGCCACTCCCCGGCGGCGGGCTGGTCAATGGTGATGAGGTCGTAGCCGCTCTCCCGCGCCCAGCGCACCTTGTCACTAGCACCAGACGCCCGGTACCGGCTCCCGTCGGGGCCGATCAGTGTGAGCTCCCTCTTATCCGGTGATGTGGCACTGAAGATCAGGGCGGTGAACTCCTCGACACCGCCGTCCACTGTGAACCGGTTGTTTTCCAGCGGCACCTCGTTGGCCGGCACCGCCTGGCCCAGGGTATCGGCAAAGATCCGGCTCAACTCCTCGGCGGAGTCCGCCACACGGGCGACACCACCGGTCATATCGGCAATGGCCCCCAGCAGATCAAGGTCGGCCTCACCGGACAGGGCAATGGTATGGATGGTCAGGCCCTGATCGGCCAGAGCCGGCACGAGATCGTCCAGTATCCGGTCCCGTTCCCGGTCGTTGCGGGCCTGGTTGGCGGAAATATCGACCTTGCCGTCGCTGAGCAGGATCAGGTGGGTATTGGCCAGGGAGCGGTCCGGGGCATACCAGTCGCTCGCGGCCTCCTCGATGGCGCCGCCGATATTGGTGCGCTGGGCCACCGAGTTGATGTCTTCGGAACCGTCAATCAGCCGGGCCCGCAGGTCATTGTCCAGGGAATCGTGGGGCACAAGCATGTTGACCATGCTGCCGAACGTCCACAGGCCAACGCCCGTGTCATCGGGCAGCAGGCGCGCAATGAGCCGGACGGCGGGCCGTCGGAGGTTGTCGGGGTCGTTCACCTTCATGCTGCCGGATATGTCCACCACCACGCGGACATCCCGTGCCGGCTTGCTCTGCCCATCCTGGGCCTGTGCCGGTGAAAGCGTCATCGTTACCAGAAGGGTTAACGTGAACAGCAGCTTTCGCATCGCCATGAACAGGTCCTCTTTCTTATTGTCGGATGGCTTCAGGCCCCATGGTCGTCTGACGGGAACACCACCAGCCCGGTATCAGCGACGGGTAAACCGGTAGCGCACCAGATCCAGTATCCAGACCAGGATCATGATCATGGCCGCGGCACCCATGTTGAAGAAGGCCCGGGCGGCCTCGGACGGGTCCCCCAGGAACGTCTCGTACCCGCCATAAAGCCAGGCCGGCACCCACCAGCCATCCACTGTGGCTGACTGCACCGGAGTGGCGATGAGGACGATCAGGGCGGCCTTCAGCAAGGTGCGCAAGCCGTACAGCGGCACCCAGCGGATCAGTTTGGACATGGCCCAGTAAAACAGCGCGAAGCCCGCCGCATAGATGGCCCAGAACAAAGCGTAGGCGGTCTGGGAGTCCGCATCCAGCGTGGAGATAGCCAGTGAGTCAGTCATAGGTCGAAATGAGTCCTTCACAATACCCAATGAATAATATGTTCCTGCCAGTCTTCCTGCGGCACCTGGTCCGCCGGTATTACCCGGTGAGCGACGGAGACGCCCGCCCGGTGAACCGAATCCGGATCACCGGAGCGCAGCGGATGCCACTCTGGCAGGGGCCGGTCCTCGGCGAGTGTCCTGTAGGCGCAGGTATAAGGCAGCCAATGAAACTGGCCGATGTTGTCCGGTGTCAGCACGGTACACTCCGGAACCACCTGCTGGCGGTTGCCGTAGCTTTGGCACTGGCAGGTGGCGGAGTCCATCTGGGAGCACGCCAGGTCGGTATAATAGACCTCTCCGGTCTGCTCCTCTTCCAGTTTGACCAGGCAGCATTTGCCACACCCATCGCAGAGGGATTCCCATTCCGCCTGGGTCATCTCCGCAAGGCGCTTGCGCTGCCAGAAAGGAATCTCCGCTATCACGCGCCGAAATCCCTGAGTTTTTCCTTGAATGCCACGATGTAACTATCTGACTTTTCGGGAAGCTGGAGATAATAATCTTTCTCACGGATAGCCTCCAGCACTTCCCGGCCAGTGGTGCGGGCCAGTTTGCGCTCCGGCGTCAGCACCAGGTCAAGGGCCGGAACCGGCTTGCCGAATATCTGCCGCAATGATTCCGGCAATTCGTTCCAGTCCTGCCCCCGCCGCACATACAGGTAGGTGTCCTCTTTCGCACTGCTGCGAAACACGGAAACAAAGGTTTTCTCAGTCATGGCTGTCCTGTTCTTCAAGCAAGGTCCTGATCTCGGGCAGGACAGGCTCAAGCACCTGCCCACGCCAGCCGGTATTGAATACGGCCAGGGTGTCCATGTCAGGCCGGTCATGTCTCAGCAACGCTTCAAGGCGCTTGCGCGGGGCCAGCAATTCCACTGGCACATCCGCCTGCTCGGCGGCGCGGACCATGTGTTTCTTGATCTTGCGATAGCGATCCTGCTGTGGCCGCGTCAGTGGCCGGTCGATCAGCACTCCCGGCACCTCACCTGACTGCTTCGCCTGCTGTACAAGCTCTATAATCCCGTCGCCATAACGACGCACCACCACCGGGGGCACGCCCTCCACCGCCGCCAGCGCACCGACACTGTCCGGTAGTCGTTCAGCAATACCAATCAGTGCGGCATCGGCCAGCACCCGGCTGCGGGGACGGTCACGACGACGGCATTCCTGTTCCCGCCACCGGGTCAGTGCCCTCAGTACATGCTGTCTCTCCGGGGACAGCGGCCATCCGCCCCGCAGTTTCAGGTAGGCATCCTCGGGGTCCGACTGGGCCAGCAAATCCGCCGCAAAACGGTCGGACTCGTCCGCCATGGCACCGTCCAGGCCGCGGGCCCGCAGGCGTTCGCTCACCCACTGGTACATTGGTTCCAGGAAGCGGATATCATCCAGGGCGTAGCGTTCCTGTGCCGGCGACAGTGGCCGCGCCAGCCAGTCAGACCGGGTGGCCGACTTGTCCAGCACCTCACCGAACAGCGACTCCACCAGCCGGGCATAGCCAACGGAAAACCCGGCTCCGGCAAGCGCAGAGCCCAGTTGGAGGTCCAGCAGACCTCGGGGTTCCAGGTCCAGCCAGTGTCGGAACAGTTCCAGGTCCTCCCCCATGGCATAGAGCAGCTTGGGCCGGCCCGCGTCCGCCAGGGTTTCCCGGAAACGTGCCGACTGCTCCGCCACGGAGGGGTCCACCAGTCGCAGGGACTCACCAGCGCCCAGCTGCACCAGCCCGGGTATGGGGTAGAACGTGGAGACGCGCTCGAATTCGGTGTCCAGCGCCAGGGGCTCGTGCTGATGTTCCGACAGCCACTGGTCCAGTTCAGCGGGGGTGGTCAGCCACCGTGGCGCGGATTCCTCCGGAATGGGGGGAACACGGGGAAACGCATGATTCATGAAAACTCCCGGTCAGTCATGGTTCAGTCCGCCAGGGGTTTGCGGCCGCGGAAGGCATGGGTCAGGGTGAAGCCGTCGACATAGCCCAGCTCACCTCCCACGGGAATACCATGGGCCAGCCGGGTGGTCAGCACACCGGAACCGTCGAGGCGATCGGCTATATAGTGGGCGGTGGCTTCCCCTTCCACGGTCGGGTTGGTGGCCAGGATCAGCTCGGTCACACCTTCCTCCCGGACCCGGCGCAACAATACCTCAACGCCAATGTCTTCCGGCCCGATGCCATCAATAGGTGACAGGTGGCCCATCAACACGAAGTAGCCACCCTGGTAGTCTCCTGCCTGCTCAATAGCCAGCAGGTCCGAGGGGCTTTCCACTACGCAAATGGTGCCACCGCGACGTTCGGGCTTCTCGCAGATGGGACAGATCGCCGTGTCGGAGAAATTCTGGCAACTGTCACAGCGGCGTACACCGCTCATCGCCGAGGAAAGCGCCTCGGACAGGCGCTCGCCGCCTGCCCGCCCTTTCTCCAGCAGATGAAAGGCCATACGTTGGGCCGTTTTCTGGCCGACGCCCGGCAGGCACCTCAGAGACTCGACCAGTTCATCCACCAGCGGGCTGAAAGCCATCCATACTCCTGCATTAACAACATTGGATCAAAAACAGACAACCGGGCCCCATGTGCGGGCCCGGTTATGTGGGTATCGGCCGTCAGAACGGCATCTTGAAATCGGATGGCAGCCCCATGCCGGACATCATGCCGGACATGCGCTCCTTCTGCTCTGCCTCCACGCGCCGCACCGCGTCGTTGACAGCAGCAGCGAGCAGGTCTTCCAGTACTTCCTTGTCTTCCGAGAGCAGGGAGTCGTCGATATCCACCTTACGCACGTCATGGCGACCGTTCATGGTCACCTTGACCAGCCCGGCACCGGATTCACCGGTCACTTCAGCCTTGGCGGCTTCCTCCTGGGCCTTCTGCATCTGCTCCTGCATCTGCTGGGCCTTTTTCATCATATCGCCCATACCATTCATCATGTCATTTACCTCGCAAAAGCTGTCAGTGTCGCTATCCGGCGGAATTCTCAAGGGGCCGGATACTGTCTTTGACGACCCGCCCCTCAAACCGTTCCACAATGGCATTCACATGGGGATCCTGCTCGATGGCCTGCTCCGCCTGCTGCTGGCGCCTGGCCTTGTCGCGGGTCTCCCAACCAATCGGAGTCTGTTCACCGGCGTCGCCCTGAGTCACTTCAAGGGTGGCATCCCCACCAAAAGCGGCACGGAGCCCCTCCAGGATCTTCTGCCGGTGGCGGTCGGTCATCAGCCGGTAATGCCCTTCATCCAGGGTCAACCGAAACCGGTTTCCTTCCCGATCACAGGAAGCCTGACTGGCCAGATTGCCTGGCATACCCACGATACCAAGCTGCCGAAAGTCCCGGGCCCACACAAACCCTTCGGCGTCGGCCAATGGCTCAGGCTCCGGTGGTACCGGCTCCTGCCCTGACGGCTCGGGCACCGCCGCGGCGGGCTCCGTCGGTGCAGCCTCTGAAGGCGCCGGTACGGACGGTGATTCCGGCTCCATGTCCCAGGGCACGCCATCATCAGCCGCATCCCCGCCACTGGCCATCTGATCGGCCATGGCCATCAGGCCGTCATCGTCGGGGTACGCCATGGGCGGCTGTTCCGGTGCGATCTCCGCTACCGGTGGTTCTCCGGGAACGGGCTGGGCTGCGGCATCAGAGCCTGCCGCACCGGTGTCGCCAGGGCTTTCTGCTGGCTCGGCCGTCGGAGGCTCGGCGGGCTCAGACTGAGAGCTCGCTACTGTACCGGGCTGCTGGCTGGCCGCAACGGCCTGCCCCGAGGCGCCACCCGCGTATTCATCCTCGGGTGATTGCTGTTGATTGGGCTGCTCCGCCGGACTTTCAAGCGCGGCGGGGGCAGGTTCCTCACCCTGGTCCCGGTCTCCGGTGCTGCTATCAGACGAGCTCTCCCGGGACCGGTTACGGTCCGGAGCGCCGGCACGGGCCACAGGCGGGTCACGGCGCTCGGCCCCGGGCCGGAAGGCCAGCATGCGCAGCAGGGTCATCTCGAAGCCCATGCGCGCGTCCGGGGTAATTTCCAGGTCTTTGCGGCCCACCAGGGCCGCCTGGTAGAACAGCTGTGCATCTTCCGCGCTCAGCTGACGGGCGAGCTCCTGCACCCGGTGGGCATCGCCCATGGAATTATCGGCGCTACCAGGGACCACCTGCTCCATGGTAATGCGATGAAACAACGACAGCAGATCGGCCAGAATCGCGCTGAAATCCGGTGCAAAATCCGAGATCCGGTCTATTTCCGTCAGCAGTTCGGGGCCATTGCTGTCCACCAGCGCATCCACCAGTTTTTCAATATCACGCTGGTCAATGGTGCCAAGCATGCTGCTGACGTCGCTGGCACCCAGCTTCTGGTTACCAAAGGCAATGGCCTGATCCGTCAGGCTGAGGGCATCGCGCATGCTGCCGTCCGCCGCCCGGGCCAGTTGCCACAGAGCAGGCTCCTCGAAGGGCACGGTTTCCTCACCCAGGATGTAACGGAGGTGGCTGACGATGTGCTCCGGTGTCATGCGCTTGAGGTTGAACTGCAGGCACCGGGAGAGCACGGTGACAGGAAGTTTCTGGGGGTCCGTGGTGGCCAGCAGGAACTTCACATGCTCCGGCGGCTCTTCCAGTGTCTTCAGGAAGGCGTTGAACGACTGGTTGGTCAGCATGTGCACCTCGTCAATGAGGTACACCTTGAAACGCCCGCGGGTGGGCGAATACTGCACGTTGTCCGTGAGCTCCCGCATATCGTCGACACCCGTGCGGGAGGCGGCGTCGATTTCGATCAGGTCAACAAAGCGGCCGTCCAGTATTTCCTGGCAGCTGGAGCATTCGCCGCAGGGGTCGGGCGTAATGCCTTTTTCACAGTTCAGGCAGCGGGCCAGCAACCGGCCAATGGTGGTCTTGCCCACGCCCCGGGTACCGGTAAACAGGTACGCATGGTGGAGGCGATTGTGCTCCAGGGCATGGACCAGGGCCTGGAGCACATGCTCCTGACCAACCATGTCACTGAACGTTCGGGGGCGCCATTTGCGGGCTAGTACCTGGTAACTCATGATCCATCAACTACGGCTGCTTGATGGCGCTAACCTTAGCACGGACCCGGTAGCAGAAGAAGGTGAAAAGTTCGCTTCCGGGCACCCGGCCAGGTAGCGGTAACATGCCGTTACCAGGCTTTACCCATTACCGCTCAAGGAGCTGATGACCCGGGCAGCGCACTAGGCTATGCTCTGAAAAAACAAACGGTAAGAGTCTGTCTCTTGAGCATCTTCCGCACAGCGTTACGTCTTGCCATACTGCTGGTAGCCCTGCCCCTGACCAGCCAGGCAGCTCCGGAACTACCGGAAATCGAGATCAACGCCCTGAGCGATCAGCTGATACGGTCACCCGCCGAATACCTCCGCACATCGGAAAAGACCACCTTCGGACAGATACAGGGTGGCGACTTTCAGCCCCTGACCCCTGCCAGCGTTAACCAGGGCATCAGTGGCGATACCTTCTGGCTGCGTTTCAGGCTGAGTAACCGCCAGGGGACAGACAGCGTTCGCTGGGTGCTCCACCATGAGACCAGTTACCTGGACAATATCACGGTGTATTTTTCGGACAATGACAGCCCGTTTCAGTCCGTTCACCTGAGCGACCGCAAGCCCTTCAATGAACGCATCCTGGCCTACCGCACCCTGGCCTTCCCCCACGAAACCACTGCCGCCGGTCATACCGATGTGTACGTGAAAATGGCCTACGACAAGGCCGATTCGGTCAGCCTTAACCTGGGCCTTTCAGAAGCAGATCATTTTGCGGAACGCTCCCGGGGCGAATATTTTGCCTATGGCATCTACTTCGGCGTCATGGCCACTCTGCTCCTGATTGCGTTGCTGGGTGCGGCTCTCCTCAGACAGATGGTCTACCTTCATTACGGGCTGTTCCTGGTCTTCAGCACCCTGATGTGGGCGGCCCTGAATGGATTTTCCTACCAGTACCTGTGGCCCTCTTCGGTCTTCCTGCACAATGAGGGGTTCCACATTCTGTTTCTGGCGACGTCGATTACCGCACTGCAGTTTTCCCGGCACTTCCTGAAAACCCGTGACAACTTTCCGCGCTTCAACCGTGTGATGGCGGCACTGCAGCTGATCATGCTCTCCGGTATCGGATTGCGATTGGCGGGGGTATACGATCCGGTACTGGTTCTTTCGTTCCTGTCATTGGCGATCCTGGCCGGGCTGCCAGTACTCGGGTACATAGCCTGGCGCCGCGGGCAGAACTACGCCCGCTGGTATGCGCTGGCCTGGCTTGTCTACGGAGTGGGACTTCTGGTCAGCGTGCTCAGCGCCGGTACACCATTGTTCAACTGGGGCATGGATCCACTGCTATTCACCCAGATCAGTGCGGTGCTGGAGTCCGTGCTGTTGCTGGTGGCGCTGGCGGAACGTCTGATCGCCTGGGAGCGGGACCGTCGTCAGGCGCTGACCCTGGCACGCCAGGACGCCCTCACAGGGCTCAATAACCGGCGTGTTTTCCCCCAGGCGCTGGAACATTACCAGGCCCGCTTTCACCAGACCGGCCACCCCGTCTACCTCATCATGATCGACCTGGACCACTTCAAGGAGCTGAATGACCAGTACGGCCATGACGCCGGTGATCGCGTCCTGCGGGAGTTCGGTCGGCTTCTGCGCAACCACTGTCGTCCGGGCGATACCTGCCTGCGGTACGGCGGTGAGGAATTTGCGATGCTGGTGCAGGTGCCCCGGGAGAGGGAAGCCACGAGGATCGCCGAACGCATTCGGCAGGCCTTCGAACGGCACCCGACCCAATACGACGGCGCTTTCATCCAGCATACCCTGACCGCGGGCCTGGCGCCGATTTTCTCCGCCGACCGTCTGGTCGCCTGGGATGACATCGTGCGCGAGGCGGACAAGGCGCTTTACCTGGCCAAGGAACAGGGTCGTAATAAAGTGGTGGTCTTTGAGACGCTGGCCAAAGCACGAGGTGATGAGCAAGCGGAGCCATCCATTGCGGGCGGCATGAAATCGAACAACAAAGAAGAAACAGACGCTTACAGGGAAGGAAAAACGTAGAGAGGAAAAACTGGGGGTGACCCCACCAGCGACACCCCGGCACACAAGTCCACCGCTGCGGCTGCTCCCTTCCGGGCCTGACCGGGTTCACGGTTTATCGTTGCGGGGGCACCAGCGGGGCCACCATAACGGCGGCCCGGTTTGCCCGAGCGCGGCGCGCATAGTAGCAGCAGGTGGGGGCGGTATCAATCCCCGCAAACAACTTCTGTAGTGCGCCGACGAGACACTGGTCAGACTCCGGTCAGCGGAACCGGCACCACATCCTGGCGGAACCAGCAGGCAATACTGTGGCGTGTGCGCTGGGCCGGCAGTACCTCGTGGGGCACTTCCTCGCTCAGGAATAGTACCGCCCTGCCCGATTCCGGCGCCACCCGACCGCATACCTCATCAGGGCTTTCCCGGTTGAATACCTGCAGTTCACCGCCATCGCCTGGTCGCCAGCCCTCGTTCAGGTACAGCACCAGGCTGACTACCCGGGACGCGCGCCCGCGGAAACTGTCCAGATGGCGGCGGTAGAAGTCCCCTGGCTGATAACTGGCATAATGGGCCTCAAACCGTTGAAGGCCCAGGTATAACCGACGATTCAGGCCCACGCGGATTTCCTCCAGGGCACTGAACAGTTGCTGCTGTTCCGGCGTTTCGCCGTTCATCCAGGCGATGCGGTCCCTGCGGACCGAACGATCGCGGGTAAATCCGGTTCCGCGGCCGACCCCGGCCCGTTCCAGTGCCGCTGTTTTCTCCAGGATGTCCACTTCGCGACGCAGGCTGGCAAGCAACTCCTCTCCCAGCCGGGACGAAAGATCCAGCGACAGCCAACCCCGTTCGGACAGGTCATCGGCGACATGGTCGAGCCACTGCTGGTCGCTGGTATCCGGGCCCGTTGCAGCCAAATCAGCTTTGGCGAGGGAAACAATGGTCATAGGGAGTTTTCCCCGCAGGTAAAAACCGGCATTCTAGAACTTTTCCGGGGAAGCGGAAGCTTCCGCGTACGATTTCCCGTAAGCATTTACCCTGAGGCCCCCCATGCACGAGCTGGACAACGCCCGCTACACGCAACTGGAAACCCTGGGAGACCTGGACGCCATCCGGATCAGCCATCCCCTGGTTGAGGCCACGGTGGTCCTGCAGGGAGCCCACCTTGTGCATTTCAGTCCGGCCGGCCAAGACAACTGGCTGTGGATGAGCCCGCTGGCACGGTTTGAAAAAGGTGTCGCCATCCGCGGCGGCATTCCGGTGTGCTGGCCCTGGTTTGGCGATCCTGCCCGGAACCCCGACCCCGTAAGGTCAAAAATAGACACGTCGGGGGCCCATGGGTTCGCCCGTACGGCGATCTGGACGCTGGAACGCCTCGAGGAACTGGAGGAAGCCGTTATGGTAACGCTAGCCCTCGACGCGACACCTGCCAGCGCCAGTTCCTGGAATGGCCATGCCCATGCAAGCCTGACCCTGCGCTTCTCCCCCGAAGGGCTGACGCTGGCGCTGACCACACGCAACGACGGCAAAGGGCCACTGGCGATCACCCAGGCGCTGCATAGCTATCTGCCGACGACGAACGTGTCGGATACCGTGATCCAGGGGCTCGAAGGTACCCGCTACCTGGACACCCTGGATGGCTGGGCACTCAGGCAACAGGAGGGCGTTATCACCTTCACCGGTGAAACCGACCGGATCTACCAGGCAGCCCGGGACATGCTCATCCAGTCTCCGCACCACCACACCCGGCTGACCTCCGACGGCAGCGCCTCCACCGTCGTCTGGAACCCCGGGCCGGTGAAAGCTGCCAGGCTATCCGATTTCCCGGACGACGCCTGGACGGGCATGCTGTGCGTGGAGACCGCAAATGCCGCCGACGATTATCGGGAGCTACAGCCGGGAGCCAGCCACACCCTGACCATGACGCTGGCCGGCGCCCCCATTGGCTGATTCGCTGACCTACCGGGCCACTGATAGCCCTGGGAGCAGGATGCCAGCGTCACGCAGCAGGTCAGCGCGGTACCCCGACAGGACACGATTAACTGATCCCGGTCAGAAAAACCGGAAAATCATGGATTCGCAAGCTGACGGCAGACGGCAATTGCCTATACTGCTACTGCGGAAACAATCAGAGGAAAGGAAGACCGATGAGTCTGGCAGAATTCCTGAAACGCCATCTGGTGTCCAAAGAACTGGATGAACAAATTGACCAGATCGGCAAGCCTATAGGTTCACTCGGCTACGATCCCTGGGGTTACAGCAATGAAAGCCTGAAAATCGGCTATGCCATCACCCGGGAAATCTACGAAAAATACTTCCGTGTCGAAGTGGATGGCATAGACAGAATACCCGCCCACGGCCCGGTACTCATTATTGCCAACCACAGTGGCCAGTTACCCATTGATGGCCTGCTGATCGGTTATGCCCTGGCCTCCCGGAAGGTAAGACCTCGCATCCCCAGGGCGATGATAGAACGCTTTTTTCCCACGGTTCCCTACCTTGGCAACCTGCTCAACCAGTTTGGCGCTGTTCTGGGTGATCCGGTGAACTGTGCCAAGATGCTGGCCAATGACGAGGCTGTCATCGTGTTCCCCGAAGGCATCCGGGGCTCCGGCAAACTGTACCGTGACCGCTACCAGCTCAAGCGTTTCGGCAACGGGTTCATGCACCTGGCCATGCAATACAACGCCACTGTGGTTCCGGTTGGTGTTGTGGGCTGCGAGGAAACCATTCCTGCCTTCGCCAACATCAAGCCACTGGCCAAACTGCTGGGGCTGCCCTATTTTCCGCTGGCGGCACCGGTGGTATTACCGGCCAAGGTTCACATCTGCGTTGGAGAACCCATGGTGTTCAGTAACGACAATATTCCCGAAGAGCAGGTCACCGCCCGGGTGGAGCAGGTCAAGGCCGCCGTCGGCGAAATGGTCAAGAAGGGACTGGATCAGCGGAAAAGGATATTCTGATGCCTGCAAGCAAACGGCCACAAATACTGGTAACGGGCGCCGCCGGCACCCTAGCCCAGGAAGTGATCAGCCAGCTCCGGGAAAGCTGCGATATAGTCGCGGTGGATTTTCGTGAGCAGGTCTGGCTGGGCGATGACATTCCCAGCTACTGCATTGACTTTAACAAGCGTGTGTTCGAGGACCTGTTTCGCCGCTTCCACTTCGACGGCGTCATTCACCTGGGCCGCATCATGTCGAGCCAGGAAACCCGGTTGCGGCGGTACAATGCCAATGTCCTGGGCACCCAGAAACTGCTGGATCTAAGCCACAAATATGGCGTCAGCCGGGTGATCATCCTGTCCACCTATCATGTCTATGGCGCCGTGCCCTTCAACCCCGCCCTGATTGATGAAGAGGCGCCACTCAAGGCGGCGGGGCTGACCATGGACCTGGTGGATTCGGTGGAACTTGAGAACCTGGCGAATATCTACCTGTGGCGCTATCCGGACCTGAATATTGCCATCCTGCGCCCCTGTAACATCGTGGGGCCGGGAGTCCGAAATGCCATCAGCACATTGTTATCCGGTGAACGGGCGCCCGTACTGGCCGGCTTCTCGCCCATGATGCAGTTCATCCATATTGACGATATGGCCGACGCCCTCGTGCTCACCTGGCGTGGTGAGAAACGGGGCATCTACAATGTGGCGCCCCATGACTGGGTGGCCTACCAGCGGGCACTGGAACTGTGCGGTTGTCGCCAGCTGCCAATACCCTCCATTCCGCCGGTCCTGCCACGGACACTGTTGCGAATTCTGCACCTGAGGCGTTTCCCTCCATACCTGATGGATTTCTTCAAGTATCCCGTGATTATCGACGGGCGACTGTTTGCAAAAGACTTCGATTTTCGCCCCAAGCGCAGCCTGGATGATATATTCCACTATTATCGGGAGAACAAACACCCCGTATAGGCGCCCGGCAAGGACTCGGTGTGGCAGAACGTCTGTATTGCTGTGACGTTGACTCCGCGCGGACTCCCGGGTGCCCTCAGTATCACAGGATGTGCCGTCGATGTTCAATGAATTCGGACTGATCAGTTACGCAGCCGCCGCCCTTGCCTTCCTGTTGCTGGGGGGGGCTGATCATGACCCGTTACCTGCGCCGGACGTCAGATCGGGTGTTACTGGTGTCCGCGATCCTGTCGTTTCTCTGGGCCGGCTCGCTGGTTACCCAGCAGGTCTGGGGCGAGCCCACCTTCATTATAAGGTATCTCCTGGAACTGCTACGGGACGCCGGCTGGGTGATGGTTCTTCTGGCGTTGCTGCGTGCAGCGGAACAGCCGAGGATGGGGTCGGACCGCACCCGCCGGGTGCTCGGCTTTCTCACCTTCTCTGTCATCTTTGTCCTGTTTACCCTCGCCGCGCTTGAATACCTGCTCAACTTCCCGCTGGTCAGTGGCAAGCTGAAAATCGTCGGGCAGATCGCCCTGTCACTACTGGGCATTTGCCTGGTGGAGCAGATCTGGCGGAACTCCGTGCAATCCAGCCGTTCCAGTATCCGTTACCTGTGCATCGGCATCCTGACGCTGTTCGCCTACGACTTTTTCATGTACACGGACGCCCTGCTGTTTGGCCAGATCTCCTCCGGGTTCTGGGATGCCCGGGGCGCCGTCAACACCCTCATCGTTCCGCTGCTCGGCGTGACCATGATGAACACCCGCAAGCAGCCGGTGGAATTCCAGCTCTCCCGCAACGCCATGTTCCATGTCAGTGCCCTGGTGTTTGCCGGTATCTACCTGCTGTTCGCAGCGGCGGGGGGCTACTACGTGCGGGTGCTCGGCGGGGATTGGGGCGACGCCCTGCAGATGCTGTTCATCACCGGGGCGCTGGCATTCCTGGCACTACTGCTTACCTCGCGACGGTTCCGTGCCCGCCTGATGATCTTCATCAGCCAGAACTTCTTCGACTATAAATACGACTACCGGGAAGAATGGCTGAAAATGACCCGGGAGCTCGCCAACCTCAGCGACGAACCGCCGCTGCCTGAACGGATCATCCGGATTCTGGCCGGCCTGGTAGAGAGTTCATCCGGTGCCCTCTGGGTCCGGGATGAAGATGGCAACTTCATGCTGCAGAGTGCCGTCAACCTCAATCAGCCCCGGTTCACCAGTATCGATGGTGACTGCGAGCTGGCCCAGTTCTTCAGTAGCCGCGAGTGGATCATCGACCTGGAGGAGTACCGCAACGACCCGGTGCGCTACAACCTGCTGGAGATCCCCGACCCGATCCTCAAGTTCGAACGGGGCTGGCTACTTATCCCCATGTACCTGGGTAATGAACTGTATGGCATCACCCTCATAGGTCGGGCGAACGCCCGGGTGGAGCTCAACTGGGAGAACTTCGACCTGGTCCGGGTCGTGGCCCGCCAGACCTGTAACCTGCTGGCCCAGGCCGACGCCCAGAACCGGTTATCCAGGGCCATGCAGTTCGAGGCGGTGAGTAAGGCCTCCGCGTTTATGGTGCACGACCTCAAGACACTGATTGCCCAGCTCTCATTGCTGGTGCGCAATGCCGCCCACCACCGGAACAACCCGGCCTTTATCGATGACATGATCAGCACCACCGATCATGCGGTCCAAAAGATGTCCAACCTGGTGGACCATATTCGCAAGCCAATGTCGGACCACGGTGACCAGGAACCCCTCGACCTGCAGAAGATGATCACCGAGCTGGCAGCGCACTATGCCCGCAACCAGCCACGCCCGAAGGTGCTGGGACCTCAGGACGCTGTCATGGTGAGAGCCGACCGCGATCAGCTATGGAGTGTACTGGGCCATCTGATCCAGAATGCCCAGGATGCCACGCCCCCTGACGGGGAGGTTTCCCTCACGCTCAAGGCATCCACCGGGCACGTGGTATTGTTCATCCAGGACAGTGGTACCGGCATGAGCGAGGAGTTCATTCGCATGCAGCTGTTCAAGCCGTTCGAGAGTACCAAGGGGCTCACTGGTATGGGCATTGGTGCCTATCAGGCCCGGGAATACGTTCGCCAGATTGGTGGTAATATCGATGTCACCAGTGAACCGGGCATGGGGTCATGCTTTTCAGTACTGCTGCCCACCGTGAAGATCGCCGCCCGCTCCGACCGGCAGCAAATCACCGATGAACCAGTCGAGCCAACCACGGCCCAGGCCGGCGCCGGACGGGCCGGAGGATTGCATTCCTCGTGATTTCATCCGACACTTACGACATACATAGTGTGTGTTATGTAACGGTTTCAGGCCAACAACGAAAAGGATTTGCTCTGTTGTGACCAAACGTTTGCTGATTGTTGAAGATGATCCGGGCCTCCAGAGCCAGATGCGCTGGTGTTTCAGTAGCGACCTGGAGGTAGACGTGGCGGCGGACCGGGCGACAGCCCTGGCGAGTCTCCGCCGCAACGAGCCCCAGGTAGTCACCCTGGACCTGGGACTGCCACCGGATCCGGGCGGCGCCTCCGAAGGCTTTGCCCTGCTGGACGATATCCTCCGCCTTTCGCCCATGGTCAAGGTCATTGTGGTTACCGGCCGGGAAGACAAGGAAAACGCGGTCAAGGCCATCGGTATGGGCGCCTCCGACTTCTACCAGAAGCCCCTCGACCCGGACATCCTGACGTTTGTGGTCAACCGCGCTTTCCGCCTGGCCGAACTGGAGCGGGAAAATCAGGAACTGGCCAGCCGCCAGAACGGCACCAACATCAAGGGCATTATTGCCGCGAGCCCGGAAATGCTGTCAGTCTGCCGTACCCTGGAGAAGGTGGCACCCACTGATGTCACTACCCTGATCACCGGCGAAACCGGTACCGGCAAGGAATTGCTGGCCCGCGCCCTGCACGACCTGAGTCACCGCTCGAACCAACCTTTTGCCGCCATCAATTGCGCCGCCATCCCCGAAAACCTGCTGGAAAGCGAACTGTTCGGGTATGAAAAAGGTGCCTTCACCGGTGCAACTCAGAGCAAGAAAGGCAAGATCGAGAGTGCCAACGGCGGTACCCTGTTCCTGGACGAAATTGGCGACATGCCCATGTCCCTCCAGGCCAAGCTACTGCGATTCCTGCAGGAACGTTCCGTTGACCGGGTGGGCGGTATCAAGCCGGTCGAAGTGGACGTACGGGTGGTATGCGCCACCCACCGTGATACCCGCCGCCTGATCGACGCGGGCGAGTTCCGTGAAGACCTGTATTACCGGATCAGTGAAATCACACTGGACGTACCCGCCCTCCGTGAGCGCCGGGGTGATCCGCTGCTTGTTGCCCGCTCTTTGCTGCAGAGTCTGGCCCGGCAGATGGACCGCCCCGCTCTCTCCTTCAGTGATGATGCGGTACGCGCCATCAATGGCTACAACTGGCCCGGCAATGTGCGCGAGATGATCAACAAGGTCAAACGTGCCACCATTATGGCGGAAGGCAAGCGCATCACCGCCGCCGACCTTGAGTTGAGCGGCGATGGCGAAACCGGTGAGAACCAGCTGAACCTCCGTCAGGTGCGGGAGGCGGCCGAGCGTAATGCCATCACCCAGGCCCTCAAGACCACCGGTTTCAACATGGCACAGGCATCCCGACTGCTTGGCGTCACCCGCCCCACCCTTTACAACCTGACGGACAAGTATCGCATCGATACATCGGCGGAACCCGTCCAGGTCTGACGCCCCTCCGGCCCGGATTCATCAGATCACGAACAGATCCATGAACTCCGGAACCGGCGTGATTTCCAGTTCATGCTGGTCGGCGCACAGCCCGTCAATACGCTGGCAGGTCTGGCCGGGAAACCGGGTTGCCAGGTTGCTGCGGAACTTGTCTTCCAGCAGGGGGATACCCTCCTCCCGGCGCCGGCGATGGCCTATGGGGTACTCGACCGCCACCTTGTCGGTACTGCTACCATCCCTGAAGAACACCTGAATGGCGTTGGCAATGGACCGCTTGTCCGGCTCCAGGTATTCCCTGGTGTACCGTTCGTCCTCGATGACGGTGATGCGGTCACGGATCCGGTCAATGATCGGGTGTGCCTCATGGAAGCCGTCCTCGTAGTGATCGGCGTTCAATGCCCCGAAAATCAGCGGCACCGCCGCCATATACTGCAGGCAATGGTCCCGGTCTGCGGCGTTGGCCAGTTTGCCCTGTTTCGAGATGATGCGGATAGCCGATTCGTGGGTGGTGATTTCGATACGGTCGATGTCGTCCAGCCGGTCCTTTACCTGAGGGTGCAGCGTTACCGCCGCCTCTGCCGCAGTCTGGGCGTGGAATTCCGCCGGGAAGGAAATCTTGAACAGGATGTTCTCCATCACGTAGCTGCCAAAAGGCTGCGAAACGGAAAACCGCCGCTGCGATTCCGGCTTGATGGCCTGGTCCCGGTTGGTCTTGCTGAACAGTACGTCGTAGAACCCCCACTGCGGGGCGGTCAGGGCCCCCGGGATGCCCATTTCCCCCCGCATCGCAATATCGGCCAGTCGCACGGCCCGGGAAGTGGCGTCCCCCGCCGCCCACGATTTACGGGAGCCGGCATTGGGTGCGTGGCGGTAGGTACGCAAGGCCTGCCCATCGACCCAGGCATGGGACAGGGCTGACAGCATCTGATCACGGTCGGCGCCCATCAGCCAGGCGGTCACCGCGGTCGAGGCCACCTTGACCAGCACAACGTGGTCGAGCCCCACGCGGTTGAAGGAGTTCTCCAGGGCCAGCACACCCTGGATCTCATGGGCTTTGATCATCCCCTCAAGCACGGTTTTCATGGTCAGCGGAGAATAGCCGCGGGCTACGCGTTGCCGCGACAGGTGATCAGCCACAGCGAGGATGCCGCCGAGATTGTCCGACGGATGCCCCCACTCCGCCGCCAGCCAGGTATCGTTGTAGTCCAGCCAGCGGACGATGCAGCCAATGTCCCACGCCGCCTTGACCGGGTCCAGCTCGAAAGACGTGCCGGGAACCCGTGCGCCGTCGGGCACAACCGTGCCCTGCACCAGTGGCCCCAGGTGCTTGGTGCATTCCGGGTACCTGAGCGCCAGCAGGCCACAGCCGAGGGTGTCCATCAGGCAGTGACGGGCTGTGGCCCAGGCCTCTTCACTGTCGATGGTTGTGTCGAGGACGTAGTCCGCGATCTGTTTGAGCAGGTCGTCGTAATCCGGGCGTTCGTTCAGGTCTGCGTTGGCCGTCATGGTTGCTCCTCGGTGTTGGTGTTCCACCAGGATAGTGTAGTACCAAGCCAGTGTGCCCCGGAAAGGAATGCTGAGGTGACCTGCAACCGGTCAGTTGCTGGCCAGCCGGTAACGCTCGTGGAGGATGCCGACCCGTTTTACGTAGGCCTGTGTTTCGGCATAGGGTGGAATGCCGCCATGGCGCCGGACGGCGCCCGGGCCGGCATTATAGGCGGCGGTAGCCAGTTTGATGTCGCCATTGTGGAGTGAAAGCATCCTGGACAGGTAGGTCACCCCACCGCGAATATTCTGCTCGGCGTCCAGGGCGTTACCGATGCCCACTTCGCGGGCGGTTGCCGGCATTAACTGCATCAGGCCCTGCGCTCCCTTGGACGACACCGCCTGCGGATTAAAGGCACTTTCCGCATGGATAACCGCCTGCACCAGCGCCGGATCAACATCATACTCCCGGGCGGTTTTCTCAATGGCGTCCTCATACCGGCCCACAAACAGGGGCGTCCTGTGCCAGTTCACCTTCGAGTCTGGACTGCAGGCGTAGCATTCAAACCGGATGACGTCGTAACGGGCGCCCGCCGGACGGGCTTCGCTGAACGTTACCACCCCGTTTTCGTCCGTATACTTATAGACGGTTTCGCTACGGGTACTGGCACGGGCGGATTTGCCCGACGAGGTATTGGTGAACTCCACCCGCCCGTCATCATGAACAATACGACGGACCGAATCTGCTGCTGCCGCTGAACACAGCATGACCAGGCAAAGGCAGGTAATGGCATGGGAGGTCAGGGATTTAACAGCAACTCGCATTGGCACCTCAGGGAAACATTCGGGCCCCATCACGATGACTGTGATATGGCCAGGATATTAACGAAAGTATAGCGAAATCACACGACTGAAACAGGAACCTGCCAGCATTTCCGCGAGTCAGATCACTGAATCGCCGGTGCTTTTCTTCCCGGCCTTACTCCCCTACCGCAGGAACGGGTCATTGGCTTGGTCGACCGGGTCACACCGGTATAAAACAGCTCACAATTTCAGACTGTTAAGAGGATATAACGTGACCGCGGGGTGACGTCGGGGCAAGGTTTCAACTCCAACGGAACTGGATTCGAGGCCCGAAACGTGAACATGCCTATTTCCGTAACACCCGCCCCCAGGGGCGCCGGCTATGGCGAACAACTGTGGCTCCGCCTTAGTGAGGTTGCCTCCAATAACGCGCTGATTGTCTGTCGCCTGCAGGGTGAAGTTGATCCGCACCGATTGGCGGAAGCCCTGCATCTGACCGCTGCCGCACATCCCATGCTCAGGGCCCGTGTCAATTACCGGGGCCGGAAGCCGGAGTTCGTATTCAGCCCCCTGCCCGCCATGCCCTGGCGTGTTGTCAACCGCCTGTCAGAGCAACACTGGGACTCACTGGTACGGGAGGAACTGGAGGACGCAATCTCACCGGACGATGCGGCGCTCTGGCGCGTCACGCTGGTGCATGGCTACGACCGCTCGGAACTGATCATTACCTGCAATCACGCCATCACCGATGCCCTGTCATTGCAGATGATTCTCGACCAGGTACTCAAACTCTGTTCCGGTGAGGAGTCCAGGCCAACGATCCGGCCGATGTGCCATACCTATGAACACTTTCTGGCCAGCTCGGGGCGCCTCAGGATCCTCGCCAAGGGGTTGTCGTCCATGGCCCGTCAGGCCCTCAGGCCGGCACCACCCTCCTTTCGAACGCCGGTCAACCCCGCCTATCAGGCCGGAGACCGCCTCACCACGGGGTTCCAGCTGATGGAAGTGGACCCCCACCGCAGCCGGGAAATAATCGACGCCGCCCGCGAGCACAAACAAAGCCTTCATGGTGTGATAGCCGCCATCAGCCTGCTGGCGGCCAGACAGGCGCTGAAGGATCGTGACCAGGGACCACGCAGCATGTCCCTGGGGACGGCCGTGAACGCCCGCAGCAAGCTGACCCGGGCCTTCGACCAGGATGTCGGCTATTTCGTCAGTGGTGTGGAATCCCGGCTTTCCGTCTGCCCGGACACCGAATTCTGGGAACTGGCAGACAGGGCGAACCGCGACGTGCAGTCGCGGTACACAGCAGACAACCTGGCATTCGGCATATGGCTAAAGCGTATCGCCCTTAAACTACGGCCCAGGCCGGACAGCCTCGTGGGTTCTGCGGCCCGGATCGCGCGAACCAACCTCCACCTGACCAATCTGGGCCGGCTCATGGTCAAGCCAACCTATGGCCGGATCGTCGTTAAATCCGCCTGCGTCATCCCATCGGCTCATTTCCTCCCCATCCCGGTGGTGTGTCTGGAGACCCACTATTTCGATGGCAAGCTCCATTTCGGTTTTGTCTACCCACAACCCATTACCGACCCGGAATTCATACGCGCGCTTTGTGCCGGCGTTGAATACCAGATCAACCGCATGGTTGCTCAGCCGCCGGGCGCGCACCCCCAGAGCAGAGGCATCCGGGTAACGAAAACCAAAGGACCACGTTATGCACGACCGGAACTCCACTCCTGAGGGCTTGGTCCGTGAGGACAGCCACGACTTCGTGACCACCTACACCCCCGCGGGTGATAACAGCATCAGCACGCTGCATCAGGTATTCAACGATCACCGTGACTATTTCCGGCGGCAGATCGCCGAACGGGGTGTGTTGCTGTTCAGGGGCTTCCAGCCCCACAATCACCAGCAATTCCATGAGCTGGTAACCGGTGGGCTGGGCCTTGAGGTGTGGAATGGCTTCAACCTGAAAAAAACCCCGGGCGTGATCACCAGCTGGTTGCGGAAGTACAGCGAGGGCCTGGTGGGCGGCGGCGACTACCGCCGTTACCTGGACCGGGATACGGTGCGCCTGGGACCGGTAGAGTCGTCAATTCAGGGGCCTCATACCGAAGGTGGTGTGCGCTCGGAACGTTCCCGTTACATTGCCCTCTGCTGTCTGGAACCCGCACCTCACCTTGCCGAAACGGGCATGGCGGACCTGCATCAGGTCTATCGTGATCTGCCCGGGGACCTTAGAGCCCGTTTCGACACCGCCTGGAACCGTTTCAGCTATCGCTCGGCCCGCAGACTGAACCCCTTCGACCGGCTGATACTCCGGTTAAGTCCGTTCCAGGTCACAGAACGCCCGGACGGCCTGGCGGATATGGCCCTGCCTCCCTGTCCCGCTGCCTGCGCGGTACCGGAGACCGGCAAGGTCTGTATTCAACCCTGGGCATTCGCCCGAAACACCAACCGCCAGGTACGGGACGCCGCCCGAAACATATTCAAGGGCCGTGGCGGCATCGGCCTGGACTCTACCGCCGAAGGCATGGAACTCACCTGGGACCTTTGCGACGATCAGGGCAACCCGGTCGCCTGGACCGAGGAAGAGCAACGAGTGGTATTCGAGGCCATATTTCGCGGGGCGTTGCTGATGGCCTGGCAGAAAGGGGACATCGCCCTGGTGGACAACGTGCGTATCGGACACTGGCGAATGAACGGCGAACAGGGTAACCGCAAACTGGTGCAGATCCAGGCAACCGCCTTCAATGCCGAGCCTTTCCATCCGGCACGCCTGCATCAGGGAAGTGAGGCCAGCACCGAGCTCGCCGGGGCCTGAAGCGGACAGACCGCAACCATATTGCCGGGACGCGCGCAAAAAACCCCGCCGATGATCCAGCCATGGCGGGGTTCTCCACTACCAGATTCAGACCTGCTGTCAGGGCAGACTGTGATCCTTCAGGAAGTCCCAGCTTTGCTGGGCGTCCCAGGCACTGTGGCTACCAAAGCGCGACGTGCACAGCACCACCTCGGTGCCTCCGTCACAATCGCTGTAGGCTTCACAACCATTACCGATGCTCTGCGGCCTACCGCTGCAGTTGTTCAGTTCACCCCACTTCTCGAAGGAGCCTTCCGCCCCCAGGAAGTGAATCGGGTCAAGTCGATAGGAGGTGGGCGGCGTGGATTCGCCACCGTCGTAAGGCACTATAAAGTCCAGCTGCCCCCTGTCGGCGAAGACCGACACCGGCCGCTGTGGTTCGCACTGCAGCTCTTCGATCATGTCGAAAGCCGCCGGGGCAACCGCCGCGAACTGGTCTGCCGCATCGCAGGCCAGCTTGTAGGACATGCCGCCGCCATTGGAGTAGCCGGTGGCATAGACCCGCTTTTCATCCACACAGGCCTGGCCACTGATCTCGTCCACCACGGCGCGGGCAAAAGCCACATCGTCCACCTGACGGGACTCGGTACAACAGGGGCCGATGTTCCAGGCGTTATCAATACCCTGGGGATAGGCCACAATGAAGCCCTCATTGTCAGCGACGTCGGCAGTGCCACTGTTTTCACTCTGGTAGTCCGCCCCGGAACTCAGCGCATGGAAGTCCAGCAACAGGGGGACATCGTTCTCACCGGTATAGCGAGGGGGAACATGAAGGATATACTCGCGGCGACGACCATCCACGGTGATCGAACGCGTGGTGGTACCCGGCGACAACTGGTTGGCATCACAGGCTGCACCCGGGTCCGGATCAGGTGTCGGCTCATTTCCGCCACCACTGCCGATGGCGAATGCTGCCAGGGGGCCTGTCATCAGTACCGACAGAGTAAAGGCTCTTGTTCTGTTCATTTTCAAAGCTCCGTTTCATCCAACGTCCATAAAGGATTGGCCGGACTACCACCTCAGCCAGTGAAGGGAACATTCGGGCTGAATGTTCATTCCGCACCCTAGTTCGGCAACCTCAGGGGGGGCAATGGGTAAGACATGAAGTTTCTTAAAATTGTGATAGCCCTTGACTTCGGGAAGACCTGACAAGCAGGGTCTGTGGCATTGCAACCGTTGAGGTGACCCGGGACACTAGTCTGCAGGGGAGCTGATGCCCACGGCACCGGGCCACTTATGCAGGCCTCGCACACGAACCGGATTGGGGTGAGTCTATGTTGACCTTCGAGGAACGTATTCGGGCCATCGTTGCGGACAGGGAGCACGGGTCATCCACCCTGCTGCAGTGGACCCTCGATGCCCTTGGCGACAAGGACGGCACCTCGCCCACCCGGGCGCAACAGCGCTGGGCGCTCCATGAACTGAAAGGCATTGACCACTCGATGGTGGTGGTTCATCACCTGCTGGACACCCTCGGAACCGAGCCAGGAAACGACCTCCCCGAACGGGTCAGGGCCTATGCCCGCCAGTGGTCCGACATCCCCGCCCGGGTGGCCCGGCAACTGCTGTCAGTGCGCGACTGGAGCAATGCCCGGGTATTGCTTCACAGCCACAGCGGCATGTTGCTTTCAGCCGTTGAGCACATGCACCACTCAGCGCCGGGTATAGTTTTCTGGCAAACCCGCTCACTTCCCGGAGGGGAAGGCGTTACCCAGTACCGTCGACTTCTGGACCGGGGAATTGACTGTGAGCTGGTGGACGATGCAGACGTTGCTGATCTGGCGCCGTCGCTTGAGGCCGCCTGGCTGGGTGTAGACCAGTTTGACTCGCGGTGCTTTGTCAACAAGGTCGGTAGCAAACGGATTGGTGAGGCGATGACAAATGCGGGTAAGCCACTGTTTGCCCTGGGTGATTCACGTAAGCGGGTGCAGCAGGTGCGCTACTCGACGGAACTGTTCGAAGCTGTTCCCCTCAGCAAAGGGATTTACCTGGTTACCGAAAGCGGAGCCTGTCCTTCGGTACCTGGCACAGACGAATTTTTCGTAACATCACAAACACCGCCAATTTGAACCATACTCACGTCATCAGTGGCTCAATTCGCCCACCCACCCATGATGTGGAGGATGCAATGGAAAAGATCTGGATTCTGGTTGCCGATAGCGCCCATGCGAGAATTCTGGCCACCACTGCCCGTACGGCCATGCCCACCGAAGTGACCCGACTGGAACACCCCGAGAGCAGGCTGAAGGAAAGCGAACTGGTGTCCGACCAGCCCGGTCGGTCCCGGGAGACCCGGGCACAGGGGCATGCAATGGAAGAAGCAAGCGCGACCGCGCACGAAGAGGCGGCCTTTGCTGGCGAGATCATTCACACACTGGACAAGGCCCGGCAGGAAGGACGCTTCAACAGCCTGATTCTGGTTGCCAGCCCCCATTTTCTGGGAGTGCTACGTCAGAAACTGAACGGGCCACTGGAAAAAGCGGTCATCCAGAGCGTCGACAAGAACCTGGTGAATGAGAGTGAAAGCGTCATCCACCAGAACATCTTCAACTGACCCCGGTCTTTCAGGCCCTGCCGCCCGGCAGGGCCCTGTTCCGGAACTTACAGCAGGACCACGTGGCCCTTCGCCGGGTCCACCTTGCCTTCCACCAGTGAATGGATCAGTGAGCGGGCTTCTTCCAGCCCCTTATGCTCCTCAATCCGCATCCAGGGCGAATCCGGCTGCTGCACGCGGTCAATGAACGCCAGCTGGGCCTCATTGAACCGGCGCGTTACCTCAGCCGGGCCCCAGTCTGCATTTCGCTTGCGGATCTGATCGGGAGCGAAATAACGCTTTGGCGCCGGCCCCGGCAGATTCCACTCGGCTTCGCTGATATGCTCGTGATTGTGGGCAGAGCCGGCATAGCAGTTGTGAACCAGCGAGTCGACCAGGTGATGGTGAAGGCTGGCACGCAGCTTGTCATTACCGGAAAAGTCCACATAGAGGGTCGGCACTGACGGATCAAGGTCGGTCACGTTGTCATATCCGATGACCCGGTCGTAACAGCCCAGGCTTTCCACAAACGCGGCATTGGACGACGACGTCAGGGCGACTACCTCGAGATCATCCCGCTCCTGCAGGCAGAAAACCGTGCCATACGCGGTCTTGCTGGACGCACTGGAGATCACCACACGTTTCGCACCAAAGAACTGGTTGTCCTCGAGGTAATCCGCCAGCATGAACGACGTGATGAACAGCGGCCGCAACAGCATCTGGTAGTTCTCATTCTCCGCACGATAAGCCGCGTCGGTTTCCACCCGCTGGTACTGATTGTAGGCTGAAACCAGGTCCAGGCGATGCTCGCTGCCATCATAGAAGCCCCGCTGGGTAACCCGCACCGGCTCAACCACAACATGGGTGGCGATCGGCCAGAAGCCGTAGAAACGCTCACCTGGCTCCAGACCCTCAACGGTGGATTCCACGACCTCGGCGAAACCCCAGGCCGGCATCTGCCCCCAGCCCTGCTCCGCTACCGGGTAGTAATCCCAGTAACGCAGGTGGGGCGTGTGCCCGAAGGCGGCATAAGTGATATTGTTGGTGGTCACCGCCAGACGGTCGATGCGCATCAATGCCTGACCGTCGGCCAGCGATGAAACCTGCTCTTCAATCAGTTTTGAAGAGCCCAGTGACTGCTGGTCTGTCACCAGCCGGGTGATGTCCGTCATAGGCCTGATCCTTGAATGGGGTTATTATAGCGAGCTGTTCGACTGGCAAATTTCCGCCAGATCGGCGTCGCCCCGTTACAGATCAATTGTATCCATAGTGCCAGCGTCCGTGGTTCGGAAAGCCCATGACCAGATCCTCACCACCCGCAAGTGCCCGTACCAAGCCGCTGAAGCGCCCCCGGCAGGCCAGGGCAAGATTCACTGTTCAGGCTATTTACGACGCCTATGTTCGGATTTGGCAACGGGACGGATGGGACCAGCTGACCACCCGCAAGGTGGCGTTGGAAACCGGTATCGCCGTGGGCACCCTGTACGAGTACTTTCCCAGCAAGGAAGCCCTGCACTCAGGCTATGTGCGCCACTGTATCGAGCAGATGCTCCGACTGATCGAGGAGCGGGTCATTGCACCGGCAGAACTCACCTGGCAGCAACGTGTCCGGGGACTGATACGGCACCTGGCCGGACTGGAATCCGATCGCACCTGGTTTTCTCCGGACATGATGCGACTGGAACCTGTTGTCGCCGACCTTCGCCACCAGAAACGAGCCTACGACGAGCTGCTGGGTGTCTGGCAACGTTTAGTCGCGGCCTGCCCTGACCTGTCCCCCACGCCATCACCGGAGACCATAGAGGCACTCCACCTGGCGATCTGGGGCGGACGCCGGTACGCCCTTCAGGTAAACCTCGATACATCACGCATCGAATCCTGGGCCGAGCAAATGGAACGCCTGTGTGTGCTGGCCATGGAACCCACCCGAAACAACTGATTTACATTTGAGATACCACTTTTTATTGACTGGACATGAACTTTCTGCAACCTTCTCTCACTCATTAACCAAGGAGGTTTGCTGTAATGAGTAATGAAGTCACCACCCCATCCAAGTCCAGTAATAAGGGAATAATTGCCGCCGTTGCTGTTGTCGTGATACTGGCCATCCTGTATTTCGTGGTTACCGGCGTGGTCAATTCCAAAGTAGAAGCAAAAGTGGTCGAGGCCATTGAGACCATTGAACAGGAAAGTGATGGGGATGCCATCATTACTTATGGCAGTGTCAATTCGTCGCCATTCTCCAACTCCGCCACCCTCAGTGGTGTTCAGGTCAGCAGCAAAGAGGAAGGCGATATCTTCAAGGCTGACAGCATTACAGTAGTCATGGACGGCTATTCCGAGAATGAACGCCTCCCGGACACGTTCAGCATTGCCGTTGAGAACCTGCTGATTCTCAACGAGGAAGTGCTGGCGGAAATGTCTACCTTTGCGGACATCGACTACCGTGAACACCCGATGGACTTTGAGTTCGGCTATGACTTCAGCGATAGCAACAACAAGCTGGCCACAAACCTGAACTGGTCCACCGAGGGGCTCAGCAACTTCTCTCATGAACTGACCGTATCGGAAGTAGCCGGCAGCTGGGAGGCGATCCAGACTGCTTACCAGGAAAACCAGGGCAACACCGAATTCTCACCGGCACAGCGCCGCGCCCTGGAGAGCGAACTTCAGAATGTGCACTTCAACAGCACCATGGCCCGCTACGAGAACGATGGCGAAGTCGAGCTGATCCTTGACGCCATCGCCCGCAACAACGGTGTCTCCGCCGACGATCTCAAGGCCCAGATTCTGGCCGGTATTGATCAGCAGCTTGGTGACTCCGACGTCGCCAGTGAAATTCGGGCGTTTATCGACAACCCTGAACAGCTTTCGGTGTCCATTGAGCCCGAAGAACCACTCAGCGTTGAAGAGCTGACCCAGGTCAGCATGATGCTGATGATGGGCGCCACCGCCGAGGCCACCAAGACCCTTGGTCTGACGGTAGACGCCAACTAAGGAACCGATGCCCCGGTGCTCGCCCGTAGCGCCGGGGTTTCCACCTCCCGACCTTCCGCCCCTTTTTTCGACAGGTTTTCCCTTTATTTCCAATCCGTTGTCGGGAGAACTTCATGTTCTCTGCAACTCCAGACCTGCCGGTGTCTCAATGCCCTGAATCGCGCCGTTCACATTGTCTGTGGCGGGACTTTTTGTTCTGGTACTTCTGGTTCACTATAGAGTGACATTCATGGATCAGGACACATCGCTATGCCAATGATCGGCTGGTTATTCCTTTTATTATCGCTGGCCCTGGTTGTAGGCGGCCTGCTGATGCTGAAAGACTCGGCCAACATGCCCATTTCCCGTGAGAAAATGGCGAGGATCAAGAAGCGCAAGGCGGAAGTGGAAGCCGAGGAAGAACAGGAAAAAGAGAAAGAGAAATGGTAGCCGAAGGGACTCAACCCTTCACGTGTCTAGCCCGCTGACGCCTCCGCCTTGCTACGCCGCACCTCAGCCAGCGCGTCCTGCGAGATCAGCCCGTGCTCGGCCGCATGCTCGGCCAGTACCCGGTTGTCATCGCTCAGCACCAGTTCGCAGCCACCCTCTCCCGCTTCCTCAGCCAGTCTCGCAATGGCTTCGGAACGTTCGGGATCAGCGCTCACATCGCGTATGTAGATAGCGAGGATCCGGCCGGGATACCCCCGCAGAATACGGCTGTACACCTCCGGGTCATGCTGCCCCGAATCCCCCACCAGCACGAACTTCATCGGGTGATACAGATCCAGCACATGGCGGATGGCATCCAGCTTGTGGTCCCGGGCCCGGCGCGGCAACAGGCTGCCCCGCTTCATGCCCCACTCCCGCAGGATCAGGATGGGCCCGTTGGGAATACGGTGCATGCGGAACATTTCCACCAGCACCTGATAGATACTCCAGGGACCGCGGGACACGTAGATCAGCGGGTTAGACTGACTGCCCTCAGGGCCCTCATGGAAACCCTGGTAGAGCTCTGGTACGCCCTCGAAGATCACCCGGCTGTCCGCCCCCTGGGCGAATAGCCGCCACATCATCTTGAGGGTATTGGCCACCCCGGTGTAGACCACGGTGTCGTCGATGTCACTGATGACGCCATAGCTTGCGGTATGAGGCGGGGTAAAGAACTCACCGGTGGTGGTGGCCCGTTCGTCGGTGGGCTGGTCCAGCGACAGCTCCACCGAGTGCCAGGCCACGTCCGAGGGCATCTCGCCGAGGCTCATGTCGACCCGGAAGAAACCATGCCGATCGGTCTCGACAACCGCTGTGGTGCCCTTGTAACGAACCCGCACCCGGGCACCCACTATTGGTTTGCGCAGCAGACGCCGCATCAGATCCAACAGGTCACGGCGCAGCCAGTCCTCCTGCAGCGAAGCACCGAAGCCGGGCTGACGGAATACCCGCCCCATCAGGAACACCCGGTCGCGGGAACCATAACCCCGGTATGCCTGGATGAACAGCCCGCCGCGGCCGCTGTCGCCCTTGACCGGTGCCGCCAGTATATGGAGCCCCCGGCGCAGGGACACCAGGTAACGACGGAACCGTTTGCGATCAGGCATTCATTCCTCCACGGCGGTTTCACGGATATCCCGGCCCTGCCCGGGGCCAACGGGTTTCCGTCATTGTAACCTGAAGGTAGCCATCGCCTCGACAGAGCCAGGATTTCACCTCCTATTCAAGGGCCCCCTCCAGACCCATGTCAGCGGCAGCACCACTCTCCGGGCCGATGTGCATGAAGGTATCGTTGGTTGTGGTATAGGCCGGCCAGTTCAGACTGCCGGTACCGGGGTCGCCGCTTTTGGCAAAGTTGGTCCAGAAGGTCATGGTCAGATCGGTGATTGCCAGGTCATCGGCCCCGTACTGCATGGAGGTAAAGATATCCGCTGTGTCACCCTCCGTTCCTGACACTCCGTTGCCATTGAGATCACCGATCGCCGGGGTTTCTCCCTCCGGGGTCTGTACCAGGTTGAACAGATAGTTCTGCACCATACCGGCTGGGTAGTTGAATACGTAGGGCAACTCACAGCCGTGGCAACTGTTCAGGCCCAGGGCATCCCAACCATCCGGCACCCGGCTGAACACATACACAAACTGTTCAGACTGGTAACCAGGCGAACGCTGATCAAGCCACACCGGCAAGGCCGCACGCAGGGTGTCATAGTCGCCGTTGGTGGCACCCGCCATCAGGGGCACGTCGCTGGGCATGCCGTCCTGCACATTCTGGTAATAGGTGTTGGTCTGATAGTGGAAATCCACGTTTGGCCGGTAAGTCTGTCGGGGTATGTTGTTATCCAGGTCCGCCTGGGTGATCTCGGTCCAGGATAATGCCCGCGCCTCCTCCAGGGTGGAGACTCCCAGGCGCTCGAATAGTGCTGTACCCACGGCTTCCGAGGCCGCCAGGGAGTCTTCCGGTGCGCTCTCCGGATCCAGGGGCGCGAAGCCACTCTGCACGATGGCCTTATGGAAAAGCCCGGTTGCCTGAGGCGAGTTCATCAGGGAGTAGGCTTTACCGCCACCACCGGACTGCCCGAAGAGGGTGACATTATCAGGATCACCACCGAAGGCCTCGATGTTGTCCTGGACCCACTGCAGCGCCAGGACCAGATCCATCTGGCCATAGTTGCCGGAGCCGTTATAACCGCTTTCCTCGGTCAGCAACGGGTGGGCAATGTAGCCGAACGGGCCCAGCCGGTGGTTGACCGTCACCAGTACCACCCCCTTGGTGGTCAGGCTGTCCGGGTTGTTGTACTGCCGGGAGTTGGCGGAGAGGATCGAGAAGGAACCGCCATGGAACCAGACCATCACCGGCAGATCGTCAGCGTCCTTCGGGGTGGTAATGTTCAGGTAGAGGGAGTCCTCGCTCATTCCTCCCTCATTGGCCGACTCCAGGGTGGGATTCTGGGCTGACTGGTCAGCCCAGGATACTGCCATCCGTACCCCATCCCAGGGCTCAGCGGGCTCTGGCGGACGCCAGCGCAGGTCTCCGACCGGTGGTTTCCCGTAAGGCACTCCCAGAAACTGCCAGGTGTCCTCATTGGCCTCGAAACCCTGCAGGTCGCCCCCGGTGGTCGCCACTGTCATACCAGCACTGCGGCTGCGTTCGAAGTGCTGCTTTGCATCGGCGGCTTCCCGGGCCTGGCGCGGACGGGGATCCAGGTCAGTGAAGGCTCCCGATTCCTCCAGCGCGGTCAGAACAGTGTCCAGGCTGCCCCTGAAATCCTCCGGCGCCTGATTGAAGTTGATGGTCATGGCTTCCGCCGAGACCTGGTCGCGAATCCCGTCGCTAATCTGGATTCCGTTGTTCAGATCACCATCGGCATCCAGGGACTGCAACAGGATCAGCCGGTTGGTCACCGCCGGGTCATCAACGGTATCCGCGCCGTCGCTGATGGACAGGGGCGTGACCACCTCTGCGCCCTCTGCGGCGCCCAGCTCCAGGTCACCAATGGCAAAAGTGATGGTCTCCCCTTCCCGGTAGCGGAACTCACCGCGTTCGTTGGTGCGACCGGCAGAGCTATCCGAACCGGTGTAGTCGAGCCCCGCAACGGGGCTGTCGACAAAGGTGCCTGTACGGGTATCGTCCGACGATCTACTGTCATCATCGTCGCCACAACCGCTCAGCAACAGGGCCGCGGGCGATACCGCGGCCAGCATCATTACCGTGCGCCAGGTTTTTCTGTTTTGTCGATTCTTCATGATTCTCTCCATGGCAGTGTGGGTCCTATTCCTCGGTCAGTGCGTCTGCAAGGCCGCTCTTCACTTGGGCTTCAGCGCCAATCTCCACGTAGGACTGGGTCGCCGCGTCGTACTCGGGATAGTCAACATCGCCCTCAATATCCGGATTGCCGGTTTTGGCGAAGTTGGTCCAGATGGTGAGCATGCGGTCGATCACCTGCTCATCGGTCTCATCAAAACCCGCAGAGGCAAAGATGTCCGCCGGGTCCCCGGCCGAACCGGACACGCCGTTGCCATTGAGATCACCGATTTCCAGAGACTCACCGGTAGCCGGGTCAATAACCAGGCCCAGCTGGTAATGGGTGATCACGCTGCGGGGCATGTTGAACACGTAGGCCAGATCAGCAGCGTGGTAGGCTTCCACGCCCCGGGCTTTCCAGCCGGCGGGTTGGTGGCTGAACAGGGTGGCATACATGGGTTCACTGTTGAGCGGCGCCATCCACGGGAAGACATCGATCACCGTTTCAGTCGGGTCCGGCGTGTCGTTGGTGTTGATCAGGAACATGAACGGCACATCGTTCTGGTTGCCACTTTCGAAACTGACCCTTTCGGTATGGGGCAGATAGAAGTTGTCCACGTTGGTATAGGGCACCAGCGAGGCCGAAGCCGCTACTACCTCGGTCCAGCTGGCATCGCGCATCTGGGCCAGTGAAGAGGCGCCCAGCCCGGACTGCAGCTGCTCGCCAATGGCTTCCGCGGAATCGAGGCTGCGGGTGTCCGGGTACAGTGTGCCGCTCTGGCTGATGGCCTTGTGGAACAGGCCTTCGGCTTCCGGAGACGCCATCAGCGAAAGTACTTTGCGCCCGCCACCGGACTCACCGAAGATGGTCACATTGCCCGGATCGCCACCAAACGCCTCGATGTTGTCACGGACCCATTCCAGGGCCGCGATCAGGTCCATCTGGCCGTAATTGCCGGAGCCTCCGTAGCCGCTTTCGGCACTCAGGTCCGGATGGGCGATGTAGCCGAAGGGACCCAGACGGTGGTTCACCGATACCTGAACCACGCCCTTTGTTACCAGCGCCTCGGGATTATTGAACGGTATGGTATTGCCGGTCAGGGAGGTAAAGCCCCCACCATGGAACCACACCATCACCGGCAGCTTGTCAGCGCCCTTGGGGGTAGTAACGTTCAGATAGAGGGAGTCTTCGCTCATGCCCCCTTCCCCGAAGCGCTGCAAAGCCGGGTTCTGGGCAGACTGGTCGCTCCAGGACACCGCTTCACGCACGCCTTGCCAGGATTCCGGCGGCTGCGGCGGACGCCAGCGCAGTTCTCCCACCGGCGGCTGGGCGTAGGGAATGCCCAGGAACTGCCAGGTGTCCGGGTCGGCCTCAAAGCCGCGCAATTCGCCGGTGGTGGTTGCCACCACGTGGCGCGAGCTGGTGGCGCGGCGGAAGTGCTCCGCAGCATCACCGGCAGAGACCACCGCCCTGGGCCGTGGGTCGCTGTCGGTAAACGCCTCATCTTCCTCCAGTGCTGTCAGAACCGGCGCCAGCGCAGCGCTGAAGTCCTCCGGGGTCTGATCGACGTCCAGACTGTCGGAGCTGGCTGACACCCGGGCGCGGATGGCGTCCGTCAACTGAATGCCGTTGTTCAGGTCGCCATCGGCATCCAGGGTCTGCAGGAGCACCAGCCGGTTAGTGACACCAGGGTCTGTGGCATCAACAGCACCGCTGGTGATATCCACCGGAGTCACCACATCGGCACCAGTTGCAGCCCCCAGGATGAGGTCGCCAATGGAGAAAGTGATGGTCTCTCCTTCCCGATAACGGAACTGGCCGTTGTCGTCTGTCATGGCTGCAGATGTCTGCTCCCCGGCATAGTCCAGACCCGCCACGGGGCTATCCACAAAGGTACCGGTGCGGGTGTCGGATGAGTCCGACGAGGAGGAGTCATCGTCCCCACAGCCGCTGAGGGTCAATAACCAGGGTGTGATCGCGACCGCGAGCAGTGCACGGCGGCACAGATCCCGGTCAGGGATGGGATTGTTCATGCAGATATCCTTTATTGTTGTATTCGTCGCTCTTCCTGAATACCGCCGGACCCGCCTGATGCGCGGACCTGACGTACTGCATTCACATTGACACGGTGTTGGCGCAAACGCTTTCGGGTCTATCACCTCCGTTGTTATGTCTTTTTTGTGAGTCGAAATGACTATAGGTCTCACATCGCGAAAGCGCAAAGTCGGGAGGGGAACCGGACAGCGACCCCCGGGCAGAAAAGATAACGCCTGATTGGCACGAAGCCATTCAGAGGTGCTAGCTTGAATGAGCAGGCTGACCGGAATTTCCGAGCGTTAGTGCCTGATCGCCATCCGCTGCGAGATAAGGAGATCACCATCAACCAACGCACACCGCCGACCCCATACCGGGATGCACTCAAACTCTATGCACGGTTCGGCTATGCCTCTCGCGGCATTGTCTATCTGCTGGTTGGCGGTCTGGCAACCCTGGCTGTACTCGACCAGGGCGGAGAGACCACCGACAGCAAAGGCGCCCTGCAGAGACTGCTACTGGCCCCTGCCGGGGACATTCTGCTGGTCATTATCGCCGTCGGACTGGTGGGACACTCGCTCTGGCGATGCCTGCAGGCCATACTCGACGCGGACGCCCACGGTATCGGACCCAAGGGCCTGGTTATCCGTAGCGGGCTGCTGGCAAGTGCGGTTACTCACACATTGCTGGCCATTTTTGCCCTCAGCCTGGTGTTCACCCTGGGCCAGTCCGGCGGTGGTGGCGGCCAGGGCCTGGCCAGCTGGCTGATGAAGCAGCCCTTCGGGCAATGGCTGGTCGGCATAGCCGGCGTCATGTTCATCGGTGCCGGCATCGCCCATATCGTCAAGGCGGTGAAAGGCGGTTTCGACCGTCATCTCGACATGGCCGAGCGCACCAAGCGCTGGGCCTATCCTATTTGTCGTTTCGGTTTGTCGACACGCGGCGTGGTGTTTCTGATCGTGGGAGGCCTGTTTATCCTGGCTGCCTGGCATTCGGCGCCGGATCGGGCAGGCGGTATGTCAGAAGTGTTCTCCCTGCTGAGTCACCAGATTTTCGGCCGCTGGCTTCTCGGGATCATGGCGACGGGCCTGTTTGCTTTCGGGTTGTACAGCCTGTTGCTGTCGGCCTATCGCCGAATTGACCCGAATCCAAAGGACTGACAGACGATGGCCTTCCAGTCTGAACGGGCCCGGCGCTGGTTTTACCGCATCAGCAGATCCCGGCACATGCTCTGGCTGCTGGGACTGCTCTCGTTCCTGGAGACCATTATCGTGCCGGTTCCCATTGAAGTGGTGCTGATTCCACTGATGGCCGCCAACAGATCCCGAATCTGGACACTTGCCACCGTCGTCACCGTGGGCTGCCTGCTTGCCTCACTGCTGGGCTACGGCGTGGGTATGGTGTTGTACCAGTCAGTCGGCACCTGGTTTATCGAGACCATGGGTATGCAACAGGGCTATGAGGCCTTCCAGTCGTTTTTCGATCAGTACGGGTTTGTGGCGATCCTTGCGCTGGGTATCGTACCTGTGCCCTTCCAGATTGCCATGATTACGGCGGGCCTGTCCGGGTACCCGATTTACCTGTTTGTCTTCGCCGCACTGATCGCCCGGGGCATCCGCTACTACGGGCTGGCCTGGCTGGTGTACCATTTTGGCGACCGCGCCCAGCAGCTGTGGCAAAAACACGCCGTACTCACCAGCCTCGCGGCCGCTGCCATTGTCATTGGCGTCTCGCTCGGTATGCAGGCACTGGCCAATGCGTTGCTTTGATCCTTCGCACAGGGTCTCATGGTGTTTTCAGGCAGCCGTTCCGCCACTTGCAGCGTCAAATTCTTCCACGCCATACCGTCCGAACTGCAGCGTCGTGGACCAGTAGTCACCGGGCAACCCTGCTTTTCGTTTGAGGTGGCGGACAAACTCCCCGGGGTCGGGCAGTTGCTCCCAGACGCTGGGCAGAAAGGTGGCGCGCCGCCCTCCCTCAACCAGAACCAGGCCATCTTCTCCCGGACGAAGCCGGTCCAGCAGTTCGGCTTCGGAACCGACAGACAGTGGCCTTGGTGGCTCCAGTACGGAGATATGGAGCTGCAGCAACGGGTATTCCGCCGCTGTCACCGGGGCAAACCTGGGATCCCGGAACGCGGCGGCGAACGCATTGGCCGCACAATCTTCCGCCAGCGGGCGCAGAGCTTCGAGGCTTCCGATGCAGCCCCGTAGCTGCCCCTGCAGCCTGAGCGTGACAAACGTTGTGCCGGGGCTGGCAAGATGTGGCGTCACGTTCTGGAGCTCCACCTGCAGCGGAGTGCCGGTCACCAGGCCTTCGCCTATGGATGCATCCGCCAGCCCCAGCAGCTGGCTGCGTTCAATTCCGGACAACATGGTCAGGCCGAATCCCCGGTCAGGACATAGGCACCATACCCGACTACCCGGTCCCGGGAGCCGGCGGTATCACCGGAATTACACAGATCCAGCGTGGTCATGCCAAGGCCTCTTTGTTTCGCCAGGTACAGCAGCCCATTCACCGGGTTACGACCGCAGGCGTCGTCATGCTGGATATGCTGGTAGTCGAGGGTCTCGATGTGATGGCTGGTGCGAGTATCCCGCTTCCTGGCATCCTCATAGGGATGGTAGTGGCTCAGGTCTGAGCTGATGACGATCAGCGTTTCCGCACCACCCCAGAGCGTCTCGAGCACTTCAGCCACCAACTCTGGTCTGGTTTCACCCACCACCAGCGGTACCAGCGTGAAGTCATCGAACAGACTCTGCAGGAAAGGCAGATGAACTTCCAGGCTGTGTTCCAGCCGGTGGGCCTCATCCAGGTAACTCACCTGTGGCAGATGTTCCAGGCCGCGAATGGCCGGCTGGTCCACTGGCACATTGCCCAGTGGGCTTTCAAACAGTTCCGCAGTGGGCGCGGCGATGCCCCGCAGGGGCACCCGGTGCGACGGGCCCAGCAGGACCACCCGGCGAATGCGATGCCTCAATGGCGCCAGACGCGCATAGGCCCTGGCCGCCACAGCGCCGGAGAACGGATAGCCGGCATGGGGCACAATGATGGCCTTGGGTGGCGGCCCGTCAGCCTGCGCCGAGTTCAGAAACCCGTCCACCATGGTTTTCAGTTGACCCGGGTCGTCAGGGTAGAACAACCCGGCAACCGCGGTATGACGTATGGAAGCAGACATGGTTGGCACCTCCCGCCTGCGGCTTTCCGGTCCTTTGTCTCTGGTGTTTTTGACACCAGCCCAGACCAACACTATAGATGATAGCTGAGTACTCGGTAACCGGGTTTCAAGGAGGTCAGACCATGGCTGACATTCCCATCCAGCAGGGGCTCTCCGTAGGCTACTGGCATTTTCTTGAAGACGGACGGATCCAGTGCGACCTGTGCCCAAGGTACTGCAAGCTGCACGAAGGCCAGCGCGGGCTGTGCTTTGTCCGGGGGCGCCTGAACGACACCGTTGTCCTCACCACCTACGGCCGGTCATCCGGTTACTGCATAGACCCCATCGAGAAGAAACCCCTTAACCATTTCCTGCCCGGTACACCGGTACTTTCCTTCGGCACGGCCGGGTGCAACCTGGCGTGCAAGTTCTGCCAGAACTGGGACATCAGCAAATCACGCGAGACCGATGAACTGGCCGACCAGGCCAGCCCGGAGGCCATCGCCCGGGCCGCTGTCGCCAACGGATGCAAGAGTGTCGCTTTTACCTACAATGATCCCGTGATTTTTCACGAGTACGCTATCGACGTGGCTCAGGCCTGTCATGAGGTGGGCGTCCATGCTGTCGCTGTTACCGCAGGCTATGTGACCGCCGAACCACGGGCCGAATTCTATCGCCACATGGATGCCGCCAATGTCGACCTGAAGGCATTCACTGACCGGTTCTATCACCGCATCACCGGCGCCCACCTGGACCCGGTCCTGGAAACCCTGGAGTACATCCGGCATGAAACGGACACCTGGCTGGAGCTCACCACCTTACTGATACCGGAGCAGAACGATTCCGACGAGGAACTCCACCGCATGACCCGCTGGGTGGCAGAGCACCTGGGCCCGGATGTGCCCATGCACTTCACCGCCTTCCACCCGGACTGGAAAATGATGGACTCGCCACCCACGGAACCGGCCATTCTCGGCCGGGCCCGCCGCATCGCCCTGGAGAACGGCGTTCGCTATGCCTATACCGGCAATGTGCACGACCATGGCGGCTCCAGCACCTATTGCCACCACTGCGGTGAAATCCTCATCGGGCGTGACTGGTATGTGCTGGACGACTGGAACCTGAGCGACGACGGTCATTGCCTGAACTGCGGTACCCGCTGTGCCGGTGTGTTCGACGGTCCGCCCGGGAACTGGGGCGCCCGACGGCAACTGGTGCGGTTACGGGACTATATCTGACACCGAATCCCGCGCTGTGTCGTCTTCCCGGATATCGGTCAGCTGACGGTCACTGACCAACCGGCTTCAGGGCCCTTTTATTTGTCCTGATCATCCCAACAGTCACAGCCACGGCATCAGCCAGAGACCCATTCGCTTCCAGTAAACAGGGGCGTAAGACCGATGCAGAAAACCATCACCAGCCTGTCGTCACTGATCCTCAGTATTATCCTGCTCATCATGGGCAACGCCTTCCTGATGACCCTCCTCGGCCTGCGCCTCAGTATCGAGGATTTCAGCGCCAGTGTTATCGGCTGGATCCTGGCGTTCTATTCCATCGGCTTCGTAGCCGGTACCCTCTACGCCGGGCGCATTATCGAAAAAGTCGGCCACATCCGGGCATTTGCCGTGTTCGCCGCAGTGCTTGCGGCGTCCATTCTGGTCTATCCCATGGCGGTGGAGTCCTGGTTGTGGGGCTTTCTGCGAGCGGCGGGCGGCTTCATGATGGCCGGCCTGATGATCGTGATGGAGAGCTGGTTCAGCAGCAAGGCCGACAACCGCAACCGGGCCAGCCTGTTTGCCATCTACCAGATTATCTTTTTCCTCTCCACGGCTGGCGGCCAGGTGCTGATCCGGTTGGCAGACCCGGCTGGCTTTATTCCCTTTTCACTGGCGACCATCCTGGTGGTGCTGGCGCTGACGCCGCTGTCGATGACCCGGCGCGAATCCCCTACCATCACCCAGGGAGACCGCCTGTCACTGCGCAAACTCTATGACAAATCCCCCACCGGTACGCTGGGGGCGCTTATCGCCGGGTTATTGATAAGCGCTTTCTATGCCATGGGGCCGGTCTATGCGAACCGCATTGGCCTGGACCTTGACCAGCTTTCCAACTTCATGGCGTCGGCCATCGTCGCGGCCATGTTGCTGGCCTGGCCCATTGGCCGCCTGTGCGACCATTTCGACCGTTATCGGGTCATGCTGGTGGCCGCCGTGGTGGCCGCTGCCTGCAGCCTGATCGCTGCGTTTATCGGTCAGGTCAACATGATCGTGCTGGTCTTCTTCGTTGGCCTCTACATGGGCATCAGCGCGGCGATCTACCCCATCGCCGTTGCCATTACCAACGACCTGATGGAAAGCCACCAGGTTACAGCGGCCAGTACCGCACTGCTGCTGAGTTATGGGCTGGGCAGCATCATCGGGCCACTGGTGAGCGCCCTGTTCATGGATCTCCTGGGGCCGAAGGGCCTGTTTATCAGCAACGCGCTGATGCTTGGGGGGCTGATCCTGTTCATGGTGGCCGGCCCGCAACGCCGCCACCCGTCCGTGGAAGAGCAGGAGCATTACTACCCCACCATGCCGGAAGCTGCCCTGGGCGTTGCGGAGCTGGATCCGCGGAATACGGAATTTGAAGAAAGCACCGACGACACCGCAGGGGAAAACGATGCCCATAGCGATGATGAAAAGCCCCGGCAACAGGAATAGCCGGGACCCCAGGCACCTGAAGTTCGGGACGAAAGCCCGCACCGACGTAGCCGGCTCGGGCGTTACTGACTGGCCGGCGTCGGCCGCACCAGGATCTCGTTGACGTCCACATGGGCGGGTTGCGCCAACGCATAGGTGACAGCGCGGGCAATGTCCTCGGGCGCCAGTGCATTATCCGGGCGCTGGTCGAAGAAAGGCGTGTCCACCATGCCCGGTTCGATCAGGGTCACCCGAATGCCACTGCCCCGGATCTCTTCACGCACACCATATCCGATCGCAGACACCGCCCATTTGCTGGCGCTGTACATGGATCCGGGGATGGTTGCGCGCCCGGCGGCGGAACCGGTAATCAGTATGTGACCACGGGACTCCTTCAGTGCCGGCATACACACCTGAAGGGTGATACCCACCCCTAGGATATTGGTGAGAATCATGTCCTTCCAGACCTCCGGGTCGGCCCCCGAAAAACCACCGGGCTCGCCACCGCGACCAGCATTGGCAAACACCGCGTCGATGCGGCCAAACGCTGCCAAGGCCCTGTCCACCATGGCTTTCTGGTCAGCCACCGACTGCACGTCGCAGGTGGTTATGACAACCCGTTCTTCACCACCCAGCGCCTGCTGCAAGGCCTGTAGCTTGTCGTCCGAACGTGCCGCCAGTACCAGTCGATAACCGTCAGCGGCGGCTGCCCGGGCGGTTTCCGCACCGATACCGGAAGATGCGCCGGTAATCAGTAGTACCGGATCATTGGATTGGCCCATGGGACCTCCTCATTCAGTATTGCGTGGGTTTAAAGATCACGATTGCGTATCGCCGGAAGCTGACGCCACGCTCAGTACCGTAACCGTCACCAGGATAAGCACCATACCGGCGACCTGCATGCCGGCCAGCCTTTCATCAAGAATGAAGACGCCAAACAGGGATGCTGTCACCGGTTCAACCATTGCCACCACAGAGGCCACAGCCGGGGCGGTATGGTCCAGACCTACAACATACATCACGAACGACACCCCCGCACCAAGCAGGCCAAGGGCCATAAAAAGTGGCAGGTCTGAAGAACTCAGCGCGGCAAGGGCCTGATCAAAATCCACCAGCCCCATCAGGGAAATACACAGTGTGCCGAACGCCATCACCAGAATGGACTGGGGGCTGCCGTGGGGCGTTGCGTACTTGAAGCCAAAAATGAATATGGCATAGGAAAGGCCGGCAAGCAGACCCGCGACAACGCCCATGGTGGTGATGCTTGTCTCGCCAACGTTGTAGACACGGGTGAGCAATACGATACCAAGCGTCACCAGAAGGATCGCCACGCCCTTGAGCGGGGTCAGCCGTTCCAGCTTGAGGATGAATGACAGGATGTAGACGAACACGGGCGCGCAGTACATCAGGGTTGCCGCCACCGCGACACTGCCCTTCGAGATGCTCAGGAAATAGAACGTGAAGTTGCCAGCCACACCCAGACCGGCAACAACAGACCAGAACCACAACCGGGGATTTGTGAAATCAGTGGTGACGGGGCGCAGCCCGACCCAGAGGGCAATACAGACCAAGCCGGTAGCACCACGATAGAACGCAAGCACATACGGGTCCCACCCATCGGCCATCAACCAGCCGCCGAGCCCCCCGGCCAGACCCCAGCATATAGCGGCCAGCACCACCAGGACTGACCGCGTGTCGAAATCCGGAGAGCCCTTCACCATAAGGCAATGAACCCCGCTTTGCTTCTGAATGTCTTGCGCCCCACAGCAGGTCAGCGAACCAACCGAACGAGACGCTTGTGTTCAGCATGGTCGCACCTGTCAGTGGAAAAACAAGGGGATGACCTTCGGGGTCACGGGCACCCGCATTGTGACTTTTACCTACCGCTTTTGACTGCTTCCCCCCCCCTCCATCAGGACTTTGATTTTCCATCCTTCCGGGGACGGCCGTAGATCTCTCTAAGCTCATCCTTGGCCTGTTCAAGCCTCTGTCGCTGGCTATCCGATAGCTGGCTGCCGGCACGGTTGACGTAGAACGTAAGCATGGACATGGCCGAGCGGTACGGGTCTGCCTTGCGTCGCTCACTGCGCTCGGCGGATTCCTTCAGTGAACGCGCAATGTCCCGCGGATCCTCCTGCGAGAATACGCCCCTTTCAAGATCCAGTGAGTGACTGGAACGGGTGACCTGTTGCGACCATCTTTCGTTACCCCTGGTTGCCGTGGTTGAGTGTGATTTCGACATGGCGTCGCCCTCCTCTTCCTGACTCTGCCTGACCCGGGATCAGAACACCGCGATCATCCAGCCCTTCAAAAAAAGCGTAGTCCAGGAAAGACGCCGAAACACCTGTTGCCACGGAGTTCAACCAGGGAAATCCCGTGACCCAGCTCCAGCAGGCTCAGTAGCTGCTACGCTTATTGACTAAACTCAATGACATCCTGATATACCACAGGGGGAACCTATGGGACATATCATCGCCGGACGACTGGACGTCCAGGAACACGCCGAAGAACTCACCAGGTCCATTGAGGGCCTGGGTATCACCCGGGACAAAATTTCCGTGTTTTACGTCAACCCTGACGGGCAACACCATCTGTTGCCAATGGGGGGCGACAAGAGCACTTCGCCTGGCGCCGCCAAAGCGGGCAAAGGCGCCTGGGTCGGTGTTGGTGTCGGGGCGGCTGCCGGTGCCGCTGCCGGTTCGGTCGCCGGCCCGATAGGAGCCGCTGCCGGTGCCGGCGTAGGCGCCTATACCGGCTCCCTGGCGGGTGCCGTCAGCGAAACCGATGACGAGGCTGATTCGTCAGACAAGGCTTCCGGAGAGGCCCCCGTCGTGGACCGTAAAGCAGGACTTCACGTGGCTACTGAGGTAGATAGCAGAACCCGACAGGACGTAGTGGCGCTGATCCGGCAACACGACGGTGATCAGCTTGAGGAGACGGAAGGACAGATTGAAAACGGCGAGTGGGTGAATTTCGATCCGACCCGCCCTGTACGTCTTATTTCCTGAAGCCATTGCTCCGCCCGTCCATGCGTGGCCGGGGAGAAGCCACGACCCACCCGGGCCTGCACAACCGGGTGTCTGATCCCGTTGTGCACCGTTACGACAGCCGGAAACCGGAAGACGTCTGGTTCAGGGTCTCGGAACAATCCCCCAGGGCCCGTGCGTGGTTCTCCAGGTGGCCCCGTATCGAGCGGGATTCCACCGCATGGCCGTGGATATGCTCTACCTTCTGGGCAATCTCCTCGGTGGTGCTGGAAATGCCCTCCACCGAGGTGACCACCTGATCCATGTCCCCGGCAAGTGACTGAATGGACTGGGTGATGCGTTCGATCACCGATACCGCCTCACCAGCGCTCTGCTCGCCGGAACTCGCCTGCTGAAGCCCCTGTTCCATCAGTGCCGAGATTTCCCGTGTCTCCCGGTTCAGCGCCTCGACGATCTGCGCAATACCGCTGGTGGCCGAAACCGTCTTCTCGGCCAGCGAACGCACTTCATCCGCCACCACCGAGAAGCCGCGCCCAGCCTCTCCTGCACGAGCGGCCTCTATTGCCGCATTAAGGGCCAGCAGGTTGGTCTGCTCGGCCAGTCCGTTGATGGTGTCCACAATGGTGTTCACTTTCTCACCGGTCTTGCTCAGGCTTTCGACCTGCTCGTGGGTTTGCCGGATCTTGCTGGAAAGGTCCTGCATCACCTCGCCATTGCTGCGAACCACCTGTGCCCCATGCTGGGACGCTTCGTTGGCTTCCCGGGTGGACTGATTGACCGTGTTGGTCAGCTTGGCAATGTCCGCAGCCGTGTGTGAGATTTCCTGCACGGCGGCTGCAGCCTGTTCGGTCTGGGCCTCCACCTGATCCCCGTTGGTGCTCATCTGGCCGACCAGTTGCTGCAATTCCCCCTGAAGGCGGGACAGGTCGCGGTTGCCGTCAAGCACTTTACGGATCACATCGGACACATCCTCAACCATCTGGTTGGAGGCGCTGCCCAGAGCATTGAACTCATCGTTGGAATTTCTGCCCAGCCGCAGGCGCTGGCTCAGGTCACCCCCTGCCACGCGCGAGAGCAGACCCACGGCGTCGTGCAGCCGGCCGACCAGGGTGCGGGAAGCCTGCACCAGGGTAACCACCAGAACCACCAGCACGACCGCCGATACAATAACGATCAACCAGGTCGACGCATTCTTTGCCTGTTCCGCACTGGCAACGGTCTCGGCGATCAGACTGCTTTTCAGGGATTCGTTCTGGCGCTCAATCACGGCTTCCAGGTCATTACCCAGTGACGCCAGTTGCTGCTCGGTTTCAAGGATGGTGTCAATCTGGGCTTCCGCTCGCTCGAAGGCCTCGGCAAAGGTACTCACTGCCAGACCCAGGTCGTTGTCCTCCCAACCCATGTCGGAGATGATTGCCTGCATCCCTTCAATGGCCTGATTGGTCTTTTGCGCGGACTCCGGCGTGAAGTTATTGACGTAGTCCGAATAGGCCGTCCTGGCCATCTCGATATCATCGTTCATGATCGAGATGCTGATTTCCCGCAGGCCCTCTTCCATGGCCCTGGTCAGATCACCATAGATGCCCCCGGATGGGCTCATGCCCAGGGTCTGGCGCTGTTCAAGCCACTGGCGGCGCAGTGCCACATACTCGTCCACCCGCTTCTCGATCTGCGCGGCTGTGGCCTGGATATCGTCACCGGGGATACGGTTCGCGAGCGTCGCCAGCTGGCCGGCCTCTGCCGCAAGGGCATCCAGCAGCTGCTGGAAGCGCTCAGTTTCGTCGGCGTCCAGGTCCGCACTGAGGCTCTCCACTTTCAGCCACTCATTCCACAGGGCCAGCGACGCGTTTTCGTACGCATTGGCGTCAGACCGGGCCTCATAGGATACCGACACCTGATCCAGGCCACGCAGGGCAGCGAGCGCGACCAGAACGAGCCCGACAAGTGTGGCAACGATCAGCAACCAGAATTTCTGCTGCCACGAGAGAGAAAGGCGCTTCACCGGTGAGTTACTCCTGAAGGTTTGATCTTGTCAATTGTGCTTACTGTACTTCAGCGTATCGGCAATGCAGTTCGTTTCTTGAAACGTTTTGTTAACCGCCCGCTCCAGGATCCTGACCACTCACAATGCCCGGCAATTTGGCAGCCAGAAAACCCGCCAAAGCCTGGACAGATGGCAGCTGGCCACGGCGGAATGGCATCAGCAAACTTAACTGGGCGTGGCCGGCGCTCCACCCTGGCAACAACTGAACCAGGCTTCCCTCATTGAACTCCGGGCGGCAGATATACCCCGGCAGGGCCACGATACCGAGCCCCGCCATGGCCGCGCGCTTGAGCCCCGTCATATCATCGCTGCAGAAACGCGCGGTAAAAGGAAGGGTTGCATCGCCCTGCTCTTTCGATGCCAGGGAGCGTAGTTGCCAGCGCCCTTCCGCCGTATCGGACCCGAGCTTCAGAGCGGAGTGACCTGGCAGGTCCGCAGGCGATTGCGGCGTGCCGTGTTGTTCAAGGTAGTCCGGCGCTGCCGCAAGACACCAATGCGTTGAGGCCAGGTTTCGCTGTACCAGGGAAGAATCTGGCAAGGGCCCGGTATGGGCTCGCAGCACGAGGTCAAACCCCTCGCCCACGGCGTCAACGTAATGGTTGCTGGCGTGTTGAATCACGTCCACCCGCGGATAGTCGGACATGAAACGGGGTAAGAGATCCGACATCACGAACTGGGCCATGGCAACAGAACACGCGAACCGGACCACGCCCAGAGGCTCCCCCTGACGCTGGCGCACCGCGGTTTCAGCGGCTTCGGCCTCCACCAGCATGGCCCGCGCGTGACGGTACAGCGCCTGCCCCGCATCCGTTAACGCCATCTTGCGGGAACTTCGGCTCAGCAAACGGGTTTCGAGAGCCTGTTCAAGAACCGCTATTCGGCGGCTCAGGCGGGACTTGGGGAGGTTGACTGCTCGCCCCGCCGCACTGAAACCGTGATGGTCCACCACCAGAACAAAATAATAGAGATCGTTGAGATCCAACATGCCACCGCCCAATCGTCCTTTTAATAGAACGATACTTCCTATTCGTGGAGGTTGTCCACTATACGTCCCACCAATAGGATATTGCTCAGGAGACACCCATAGCAGGAGAGAAGAAATGAAAGACCTGGCACCCACAAGCGCTGTTACTGAATCCGATGTTGTTTCACCCACCGCCCTGGAAGTGGGGTCCGGGTTTTCCGCCCGCCAGTTTCGGCATAGCCAGTTTTCCGGGCTGATGGATCCCTTGCTCATGGTGGATGACTACACCATGACCGAACCCACCTTTGGCGCCCATGCCCATGGCGGTATCTCGGCGGTAAGTCTGCTTTTTGAGGATAGCCAGGGAGACTTTTTCAACCAGGATTCACTGGGCAACAACCTGGCGCTGGGTGCCGGGGACTTGTACTGGCTGAGCGCAGGTCGGGGCGCCATGCACGACGAATCGCCCAGATCCGGGGAAGCACGCATTCGCGGCCTGCAGATCTTTGTCAAACTGCCGGCGCAACGGGCCTACATGCCTCCCGAGTCGCTCCACGTTCCCGGCGCCAGCATGCCCACTATCATGGGGCCCGGTACGCGGGTGCGCGTAGCCCTGGGTTCCAGCAATGGTATGGAAGGAAAATCGGGAACCCCGAACCCGCTTACCCTGCTGGATGGCTACCTTGATGGCGGGGCGCATTTTTCCCACGAGGTCGCGGCCGGCGGATCTGTATGGATCTATGCGGTGGAAGGCGAGCTCACCGTGCAGTTCAATGGCGAGACCCGCAGAGTACAGGGGGGCAACGCACTGGCGCTGAGGACTGATGCGGAGGCCAGTAACATCACGCTGAACGCGGTCCGGACAACTCATTTTGTGCTTATCGCGGCCAAGCCACTGGATGAGCCCTTCGAACAGAAAGGCCCGTTCGCCTTTGCGACGGCTAAGGAAAATGAACAGGCCGTAGCTGATGCACAAGCGGGGGTTTTTGGTGACATCGCGACCTTACGGGAAAGTGCCTGATCGTTGCTACAGCCAGGCCGCCATATCGCGGGCAATCAGGTCAGGCAGGCACGGAGGACTCACTCCTCCTCCGGCCTGGCCCAGCTTTCAAGCCCGAGTGCTACCACGCGGGCTACGTCAGCCTCCGGCACGGAGGTAAGATCCCCGGTTTCGAGCGGATCATAGTGGAAGGCATACAGCCGCGAGGCAAACTCTGCTATGGGAAGTGAGGCCTCCCCCCGGAATTCACCGTGGCCCCGGGTTGAGCACCGAATGCCCTGGCCCCAGTCCTGGCCGCTGTCGTTATTGGGGTTGAAGAAATAGACCCGCATTTCGTTGGTGGGACTGAGACCGACCCGCAGGATAGTGATGGCGTGGCGCCCGACAAATCGCGCCGCACTGTCTGTCACCGCGATACCGGCCGGCTGCGGGTGAATGAGGGGCATCTGGCCATTGAAGTAAGGGTGATAGCTGGCGTAGAAGCACCGCACAAATCCTTCATAGTCCCTGATTTCCCCCGTGTGGATGTCCGCGACTACCAGGAACTCATGATTCACCCACCAGCCGTAGAATTCCGGGTTGATCCAGCGGTGGGCATCATCATCCCGGTCACTGCAGCGGCGCCACATCTCGCCGTACAGGCGGTCAAGGTGTGGAATCAACACCACGGAAACAGGATCCACGTCGACAGGCGCTTCCTTTACCAGCCCCACCTCCAGGTCCTTTGAGGACACCTGGTAACCTTCGAACCGGGTCAGGACTTCGTTGTCCCGTGCCGCCCAGGCCAGCACCTGAAGGAGGTAATCCGCCTCGTTGGCGGCCCACATGGACAGCCCGATGGCCGACTGGCAGCTGGGATTGTTGCCCTGGCCAACCCCAAGTGGCTGACCCAGCAGGTTGAGCACACCGGCCAGCAGATAGACCCGCGGCGGCTGGTCTTCGCCGAACGCCTCCGTCAGGGTACGGGCGGTTTCCGCTGACAGCGTGAGCTTGATCTGCCGCCACAGGGCCTGGGCCACCGGGGGCGTAAACAGTGAGCCTCTCTCCAGCATCATGGTGAGCCCGAATACGGCCTGACAGGTTTCCGGGTATATGGCTTCGTCGATCAGCGCATTGACCAGCTCGTTATAACAGTAGAAATCGTCCAGACCGGTCATGGTCAGGCCCAGGGCCGCCGGAATCAGGTCATCCTGGCCGGTGCTGCGAAGGTATCGGAGCATGGCGGCATGGTAGGGGGACGCGAGACCCGTGTCGTGCATGCTACGGGCCATACTGGCGGCCTCGTCCGACAGTTCAACATCGTCCATCTCGCTCAGGCGCTGTTCGTATATGGCCAGCCCGGGGTCTTCCGCGCAGGCGAGAGACGGCGCGAACAGCGCGCGCACCAGCCTGGTCGCGTCGGCGGTGCCACGGGTCCTGATGTCCGGATCGTAAAGACACTTTGCAATCTGGCCGATCATGTCGCAAATGCTGTCCACCTGCACCGGGCCCTGATCCAGTAGCCGCCAGACCTCGGCAACCAGGCTGTCCAGCAGGCTCTCATACCCCAGGTGGGCAATAAGGTACTGGTAGAGCTGTTGCACGAGCAGGCCCAGCTGTTCGGGTCGCTCGCGGTCCGCTTCACTCATCTGCCCCGACAACAGGTCAAGGTTCAGTGCCATCACCTGGGTCAGGAAGTGCCGGGCCTGCTCGGACGAGATGCCAGGATGGAAATAGTCACCCAGGGTCACTGCCAGCAAGCGGATCTCACTGCTGGCCTCGACAATGGTGGTGACAGCCCCCGCTTCCCGCAGTGAACGTTTGGCCAGGGCCGGCTGCAGGATGGCGGGCCGGGCCCAGTCGCTGGCCCCGAAAATGCCAGCCGACTCCAGTGCCCGGACCCGACGGTAAAGGGCATCAAAGCCCCCTGGCACCAGCATCAGCGCCCGGGCACGCTCAAGCAACACCAGGCTGGACGCTTTCGGATCCATCCGCCGCGCCCGGGCAAAGTCAGCCAGGGCAACATCGAATTGCTGCACTGTGGTAGCCAGCACGGCATCATCTTCCGGTTGGTCCATAACAACGGGCTCCTTAGCCAGTCCTACCCGATGCCGTTCGCCCATGTCGGGCCCCGATAACTTACCCCGCTCAGGCTGTTACCACACTGAACACCGCGCTCGCTGTGGCAATGCATCTTGATCCAACATAGAACCTGCAACCGGCAAACGCCATGCTGCGACCGACTTTGTGAACATCAGTATGAACCTCCACCCAGTCACCCTGCTCCGCCTTGCCGACATAATCCATGGTCTGACTCGCCGTTACCATCGGCGTCGGAGGCTCCGTGGAGAACGCCGCCGCGTAGCCCATGGCAATATCAGCCAGAGTGCCGAAAACGCCGCCGTGGGCCAGCCCCCTGGCGTTACAGTGCCTGTTCTCAATCCGCAGCCCGACAACCAGCCCGGACGCCTCGGTTTTCTGGTAGATCGGCCCCAGTAACTCCGTATAAGGGCTGGTGCGCGACAAGGTCGCAAATCCTTCAGGTATGTCATTCATATCCGTCTCCTCCCTGAATGCCGTCACCGATGGTGACAAGGTTTGATACCATGCATCAAACTCCCAGACCACGCCGGACGTAGCCTTGAAACTCTCCCGCATCCTGAGCAACCAGAATGGTATCAGCCGCAAGCAGGCGAACCTGACTATTGCCAGCGGGCAGGTACGAGTGGATGGCCAGATATGCACCGAGGCCGCCCGGGATATCTCCCGTTTCCAGAGCGTGATGGTGGGCATCAAGGTCATCCAGCAGGCTGAACCGGCGCATTACCTGATGCTGCACAAGCCGGCAGGCTACCTCAGCGCGACCGAGGATCCGGTCCATCCAACGGTCATGGAACTGGTACCACCTGAGCTCCGGGGGCACCTCCACATTGCCGGACGACTGGACCGGGCCACCACCGGCCTGCTGATCCTGACCAACGATGGCAACTGGTCACGACGATTGACGGAACCCGACATCAAGATACCCAAGGTTTACCGGGTGACCACCCTCACGCCCATCGGCGCTGATGCTATCAACCAGTTTGCCGAGGGCATCTGGTTCGCCTGTGAAAAGCTGACGACCTCACCCGCCACCCTGGAGCCGCTGGCGCCCCTGGAGGCAAGGGTGACCATCTTCGAAGGTCGCTACCATCAGGTGAAACGGATGTTTCATGCCGTGGGTAATCAGGTTACCAGCCTGCATCGGGAACGCATTGGTACCATAGCCCTGCCGGAATCCCTGCCCCCGGGCGCCAGCCGCAGCCTGACGCCAGAGGAAATTGGCTCCGTGCCATCCCGCGGGACGACAATCGCCACTGCAGGCGTTACGCCCGCCCCAGGAACTTCCGCTCTTCCACGTTGATCTTTATCCGGTCACCTGTCGAGATGTGCTCCGGTACCTGCACCACCAGGCCCGTGGTCAGTCTGGCGGGCTTGGTGCGGGCTGTGGCAGAGCCGCCCTTGACGGATGGGTCCGTTTCGGCGATTTCCAGATCCACGGTGGGCGGCAGATCGAGTGCGACAGGCGCGTCGTTAAGCAGGATAACCATGACACCCTGGGTTTCCTCGGTGATGAACAGCAGCTCGTCGGCAATGGCTTCCCGGTTCAGGCTGTACTGGGTGTAGTCCTCCGTGTCCATGAACACGTATTCATCACCATCGGCGTAGGAAAAGGCCGCTGAGCGGCGAACCAGGTCCGCCAGGTTGAGAATGTCGGAATCTTTGAAGGTCTCATCCAGCTTGGCATTGGTCACCACGTCGTACATGCGCATACGATAGAGGCTGCCACCGGCCCGGCCCTGGGGCACGGAACGCTCGATATCCCTGACGAAGTAGACCCGGCCATCGTATTCGATGGCCTGATTTTTCTTGATTTCACTGGCTTTTGGCATTGCTGTCAGTCCTGCAACCATAAAGTGGGGTTCACGGCTTGCTGATATATCACGACTGACGAAAACAATCGACAGGCAGAGCAGGAAATACCGAACTGCCATCTCTTTTTGCCGCCTGGTGACACAGGGTTTACAGACGTGCAAGCGACTCGGCAATGCCGTCGTCTCCCGACAACAGATCGAACGTCTGACGCACGGTGTTATCCGCGTCCAGAACGGCCAGCAACACCGAGGCAACGTCCTCGCGGGGAATGGAACCGGTGCGGTCCAGTCTCGGGCTCAACTCGACCTTTCCAGTACCCGGGTCGTTGGTTAGCGGCCCGGGACGAACCAGAGTGAAATCAAGGCTGCTGGCACGCAGGTGCTCGTCAGCCTTCTGCTTGGCCCTCAGGTAGTGATGTATCTTCTCCGGGGCTTTCTCCGGTGCGTCGGCCCGCATGCTGCTGACCAGCAGAAAGCGCTTCACGCCGGCGGCCTCGGCCGCATCAATCAGCCTGATGGCGCCGTTCTGGTCGACATCAACGGTCTTTTCCGGGCCGGTATGGGGGCCGGAACCCGCGGTGAATATCACCGCATCGCAGTCTTTAAGGGCATGGCTGCAGTCCTGCTCCAGATCCGCCACCACGGTTTCTGCAGCCCCGAGCCGCTCCAGCTCGGGCGCCTGTTCCGGGTTGCGTACCATGGCTCGTGCAATGTGCTGACTGTCAGCCATGTGCCTGACAAGGTGCTGGCCAATCTTGCCATTGGCACCGGCGATAAGAACACGCATGGATCACCTCCTGATCGGTTGCGGCATGATCATTACTATCTGCGTCCGACAAGAGACTGTTTCAAGCCAGTCGTTAACATCGGGCCCGCAGGCGGAACACGGCGTCGGTGCTCATGGGACATTACCTGTGCGACCTGCCATACCATTTTCCGAATGGTGCCGCCGTTACACCGTGTACTATCAATGAGGCAGCCACCAGCAGACTGACGGCCACCCAGGCCATGCCGGTACCTGTTTCACGGTGGATATACAGCCCGTAGTAGAGCGCGGATATACCGATAGGTCCGAACCAGCCGGCCAGGCCCGCCATTGACAGGGAACGCCAGTCGGGAATCAAAGGGCGCAGTAACAGAATCACCGGTAAACGCCGTAGCAACAGCACCGACAGGATCAGTGCAGGCGCACTCCATCCCAGTGCCAGCCATTCCCTGAGCGGAATCATAAGCCCGAACAGCATGAAGACCGGCAGTGTGAAGAGCAGATTCACCGCTTCCTGTATATTGGCCTCCCGGGACCGATCCTTGCCCTGAACCTCCTGGTCAAAGGCTACGCCCGCCACGAATACCACCACCAGTCCGTCCGTACCCAGTAATTTCCCCAGCCCGACGGCAAGTAGCGTCAGCGCCAGCGTCACCGACAGGAAGGATGGCTGATCCACAAAATCCCGCCGCTCCGCCAGCCTCAGCAACCTCCCCACAGTCAGCCCCAGGATGACACCCAGCACCGCGGCACCGCCCACCTCCCACAGCAAGACGCGCCACACCCATTCATTGGCCGCAGCCGACACCCCGGTTGTCATGAGAAGCACAGGCACCATGACCAGGGGCAAGGCAAGCCCATCGTTCAGGGCTGATTCCGAGGAAAGCGTGTGGCGGAAACGCCCTGGCAGGTGGCGCTTGGCCACACCACCCGTAACGATCGAACTGGCGATCACCGGATCGGTGGCGCAGACCGCCGCACCAACGGCCAGGGCAGCGAGGACACCCACATCCAGAAACCCGAAGGCCAGGGCAGCGCTGACCAGACAGAACAGCGGCATCCCGACCACGATCAGCACCAGCACCGACTGCCAGTGGTCGAACAGGTAGCGCGGCGGCAGCCTCAGGGCGATGCCCATCAGACTGATAGCCAGGGTCAGGTGCGCGGCTTGCTCCAGGATGAACTTGTCACCGCCCCAACGGGATGCATCCAGCCAGCCCAGCCCGACAGGGCCTACAAACACACCTGTCAGGAATGCCAGCATGGGCAACGAAGCCCAGCTGCGATCAAGAGGCCTTGAGAAAAGCCCCAGCAGCAACACGATGGCGCCGACCAGGGCGAGAGAGAGGTTAAGTTCCGCCATATCCCTTCACACCCTCCAGGCTCAAATGTCCTGTTTCCGCACCACAGCGGATTGCGCTCAGTGAACCGTTCGTTTCCAGCAGAGCACCTTCGGCCTGGTCCAGGCCGAGGTAGCCCGTTCCACCAACCACCACAATCAACGACCTTTTCATGCCCCAAAGGATAGCCGGCGATGATACTCCGGCAAGCACAGCGGGGTTACAGCTCTGCCAGCTTTACTCGACTGATCGAAGGCCGGGTTCTCTTAAGCTAGCGGGGATCAGGCACAGCGGCTGCATTGTCATTAACCGGCTGTAACGAGTGAGCGCGACCACTACCCACGACGCTTCAGAGCCTCTGTCGCAAGGCATCAATGAACCCGTACAGGTCCACCACCCTTTCGGCATCGGGGTCAGTGGTCTTGCCCTTCAGATCGGCCGTAATAATCCCGTCGGCCACTGTGTCCTTGAGTGCCTGCTTGAGCGCTTCGGCATAGCTGGCCAGGTCCTCGTTGCCGTCTCGCTCGCCGAGCGCCTCAAGCGCATTGCCCAACGCATAGATCAGTGCCGAAGGGTTAAAATGCGCCTCCTTTCCGCCACTTTCCCGGTACTTCAGGTAAAGGTCGTGGGCGGTACCATGAGGCGCCTCGAAAAGCATGGTGCCTTCCTTGCTTTCGATGATCGAGCTCGCGGTGGCCAGGCTGCCGCCCAGGGCAGCGGAAATATCGGAAAAGATATCGCCATCCAGGTTCTGGGACGGATACAGGGCATTCCGTGGCGGGTCGGTAATCATCTTAATCAGTTGGCTGGAGGGCCGCATTATCATGAAGGATGGTGGCGGCGTATGCTGCTTGGCCAGCTCCCGGCGTACCTCGGTAATAACGTTACTGAAGACTTCGTCGTACTCCATGTATTCCCGCTTCAGGCCGAAGTAGACTTCCTTGTCCTTGCGCGAGGCGTCGCGGAAGACCTGGCTGACCCAATCCTTGATCGCCTGGCGGTCATTGGACATCAGCAACATGGGGTCACCTTTCCTGACATGCCTTGCATGCCGCTCCTCGCCATCCACCACCACCTTGACGATGCCGTCTTCCCTGGCGGGCTCGTTGAAGCTGCCGTATTGGTCGCCACCGCCGGCACTCATGCGGGAGATGGACACATGGACATTACGCGGCGGAATGCCGTGGAGCTTCAGCTGACTGACCAGCTTGAACAGCTTGCGGCCGGTAGTATTGTCCGGCACCCCCCAAAGGGCGTGGTCAGGCGGGTTGGAAACGATCCGCGCGGCCTGGGCATCAATCAGCTCGTAGTAGAAGCCGAGACCGAGTTCCTCCACCTTTTCCTGGTAGTCCTGTTTGTAAATGCTCTCGATGGTGGCTCGCATGGCACCGTCGTAGCCGGGAATCACCGTGTCCTTCAGGCCCAGGTAAATATCCCGTTTTTCATCAATGGCACGCTGAAAGAACTGGTGGGCCCAGTGGGTAATGTCCGCTGTGTCGTTGGTGGCGAGCAGCAGCGGATCGCCTTTGCTGATCTCCCGGCGGTGTAGCTCCACCGGGTCGCCACTGCTACCCACGAACAGAAGTTTGATGATCCCGGTGGCACGTGACAGTTCGTTAAAGCTGTCCTTGATGCCTCCGTTGTCCATGGTCATCACCTCGATATCGCGACCGATCCACTCCGGTCGCCTCACCCGGATGTTGCGGAACTGGATATCCTCACGAGTGATATTGCCGCCAATGCCCTTTCGGATGGCGCCATTGGGGGATTTGGTGGCCAGGGGATCCAACGACACCCCGTCAAGGTCCGGGTGCTTCCTGAGCAGTTCGTCAAGCTGACTCCGGTTGACGGTGATACCGGCATTCTTGATGCCTACGCCATACGTCCTGAGCGCCTCGATGGACTCGGTCACCGCTCTGCCATTGGTGACCAGGCGGTTCTCGGCGGAAAGATCGATTTCCCGGAGCTCGATATCCAGCCTGGAGGAGACAAAGGTCTTCAGCAATTCCTCGAAGGCCACCTGGGCCATCTCGTCGCCGTGGAGAATAACCAGTGGCGATTCCACCTTGATCTTGTTGTTTCCCATCATGCTCTCCTCTGGGTTGTGTCCTGTGAGACGGAATGCGGAATCCGCAGCTGCCTCTCTTTACCCTAAGCCTGATTGAGCAGGGGTCAAGGAAAGCAGGCCTGAAGCCACAGGCCGCTGCACCGGGTACTCTCAACCCGCCATGAACCAGTGGACCTGCCGCGAACACGCAAGGAGATACATCATTTCAGGTGATGTCAGGAATATTGAGTGACAATTTTTCTCACAGGCGCGACTCCTCAATAATACAACCATCGAGATCAGCGAAGCCTGTCAGCCGCTGAGACCCGACGAAATCCAATAGTCGTTTTTGAGGAGTTCTATTATGTTCGGTATCAATGTAAACCTGAAGAAAACCGCTGCCATCGCCACCATCGCCGTTGTTGGCGTCATGGGTGCCGCCAATGCCAGTGCCCAGCAGGTGTGGATGGAAGAAGTACTGGAGCAGCAACTCCAGGCAAGCCAGACCCAGCAGGACAGCAAAGCGTCCGAAACAGCTGACAACAAGGCTGAAGAGAAGACTGACAGCAACGCATCATGAGTTGCTGACAGGGCCCTGACCATCACTGGCCAGGGCCCTGGACTTCAAGGTTTTATGTGGCCGCCTGGCGGGTTTTGTTGTCCCGTCTCCAGCCGGCACACAGTCGTCACCGGCTTACCCCATTATTCATCAAAACCCAGGAATCGCGCCGTGTTGCTGACGGGGCGTCGACGTGACACCACCGAGTTGGCAACAAAGTCATCGTCCGGCCATCCCAGTGCAACACAGGTCAGTATGACCTGATCCTCGGGAATACCGGCCACCTCCCGAACCACCGGGCTTTGCATAATCCCCTGCCCGTTGATCACCGCCCCCAGGCCCCGACTCCAGGCTGAGAGCACCAGACCGTAGGTCATCGCGCCGGTATCAAAGTGGGCGATCGGATTGTCCAGCAGTACCCGATCAAAACAGACGACAATTGACACGGGTGCATCGAACTGGCGGAAACCGCGCATTACCCAGTCCTGGCGGCGCTCGGCGTCATGACGCTCTATACCCATGGCCTCAAAAAGCTGCACCGCAATTTCAACCTGACGCTTTCGGTGCTCACCTTCGTACGCGCTGTAGTCCCCGATTTCACGGCTGGGAGGGACCCCTTCAAGCATCCGCTCGGTATTGCCCCGGCGAACCCGCTCCAGGGGCTCGCCGGTCAGGACATGCAGGTGCCACGGCTGGGTATTCATTGAAGACGGTGCCCGGTTGGCCAACGCAATCACCTCCTCCAACAATGCCCGCGGGACGGGTTGATCGGTGAATCCGCGGATGGAGCGGCGTTCCTGTATTACCTGGTCAAGTTTCATCGGTGAACCTTTTTTGTTTGTTTCTGACATTGGCACTGTGTCTCAACGAGCGATCAGCTTTGCCTTTGGGGGTATTTCGATATGTTGCTAAGAATTAGCATGACCTGTCCCGCAGAACAACAGGTCCGGGCGTTACCGCCCACCTTTCAACACTGAAACCTGCTCGTTTGTATTTTTTCTGATCAGCTTCTGGTAATTCCGCGCAACACTGCTATGTTGATATCAGATGAACATAACACCTGTTATGTTCATCTGATATCAATAATAAACTGCAGGCTCTGCCAATACCAGGCAGGACCTGCCCGGTAAGGTTGTCGGAGATAATTATGACGAACAAAAACAAGAAGATGTCGGCACAACTCGAAGAGCAGTTCGAGTCGGGGCGACTGTCGCGCAGGGGGTTCATCAGGGCAATGGCGGCGCTCGGCATGGTCGCCTCTGTGCCAATGGTGCTGGGGGCACGGCATGCGAAAGCGTCGGCTGCCGACGATTATGACTATGTCATTATTGGGGCCGGTTCCGCCGGCTGCGCCCTGGCAGCGAAGCTTGCCGAGGACCCGTCAAAAAATATTCTGGTCATCGAAGCAGGGCCAGCGGACACCCATCAGGCGATACATATACCGGTGGCGTTTCCGCAGTTGTTCAAAACACCTTTCGACTGGGATTACACCTCCACCCCACAGCAAGGCCTGGCTGATAACACCGTCTACATCCCCAGGGGCAGGGTCTATGGAGGATCCAGTTCGATCAACGCCATGATCTACATGCGCGGCCACCCGAGCAATTACGATGACTGGGCAAGCGAGAACCCGGGCTGGAGCTACAAGGAACTGCTGCCCTATTTCATTCGAGGTGAAGACAATTCACGGGGCGAGAGTCCGGTGCACGGCGTCGGCGGTCCCCTGAGCGTTATCGACCAGCGCGACCCCAATCCCCTGTCCACAGCCATGGTCGCCGCCGCCGGAGAACAGGGGTATCCGCTGAACGCGGATTTCAATTCCGGCAACCAGGAGGGCTTCGGTCTCTATCAGGTCACCCAGAAAGATGGTATGAGGGCGTCTGCCGCCGGTGCCTACCTGTATCCCGCCCTGGAACGGGACAATGTCACCATTCAGGGTGAGTCGCTGGTGCACAACCTGATTATGGAGAACGGCCGGTGTACCGGTGTCCGCTTCGAGTCTGGTGGTAGCATCCACCAGGTACAGGCCAGCCAGGAAGTCATTCTCTCGGCGGGGGCCATCGGCTCACCGCAGATTCTCATGTTATCCGGCATTGGCGCCCGGAAAGACCTGGAAGCCCTTGGCATTTCCGTGGTCAGGGACCTGCCGGGTGTAGGTCAGAATCTTCAGGACCATGCCATGGTCCCGGTTGCCCATGAATGCACACAGCCTGTCACACTGGCAGCAGCCGAGACACCTGAACAGGCAGAACTGTTCAAGCAGGGAATGGGTCTGTTGACGTCAAACATTGGTGAGGCCGGCGGTTTCCTGAAACTGGATCCGGAGGCCACTGCACCGGAGTTGCAGTTCCACTTTGCCCCCAACTACTTCATCGCGGACGGTGCCGGCAACCCGGAAGGCCACGGTTTCACGTTGATGCCGGGCATTGTGGGCACCCGAAGTGCCGGCTCCGTCAGGCTCACATCATCAAATCCCCACGCCAAGCCAGCCATCGACCCGGCGATACTGAAGGACGATCACGACCTGGAGGTGATGGTCGAGGGCATCAAGATTGCCAGGAACATTCTCAAAGGCCCAGCCCTGGACGAGTACCGGGGAGCTGAATACATGCCGGGCGACGCCGTCCGCACCGATGACGAGATACGCGACTACATCCGCAATAACACCCAGACCATCTATCACCCGGTCGGTACCTGCAAGATGGGGCCTGACGGTATGTCGGTCGTGGATTCAAAGCTGCGAGTGCATGGGGTCAGAGGCCTGCGGGTTGCGGACGCATCGATCATGCCACGCATCATCAACGGCAACACCAACGCAACCTGCATGGTGATTGGCGAAAAATGCGCTGACCTGATTCGCGAACATGCCTGATGACCAGGTCCACTTTTGCCACCCGTCTTCAACCGTTAATCGGTAAGGAACCGTCATGACAGCAACACAATCACACCCCGCTCCTGATTCGGCCTTTGAATCTCTCGACCAGGCCGTGGCAGACCTCAAGAGCAATGCCCTGAAATGGGCGCAGACATCGACCAGCGAACGCATCCGCCTGCTTTCCGAGGTCCGCGACCGCCTTATAAAAGTGGCGCCCGCCTGGGCCGAAGAAGCCGCGAGACAAAAACAGATACCGGCCGGCTCTCCCCTGGCCGGAGAGGAATGGATATCCGGCCCCTACGCGGTCATGAGTGCCTGCAACCAGCTGATCCACACGCTTTCAGAGATGAAGGGGAAAGCCTACCTGGACAAGATACCCTTGCGGGAATCCGTGACCGGACAGGTCATCGCCAAGATCGTACCCCATTCGGTCTGGGATCATCTTCTGCTATCCGGCGTACGGGCCGATGTGTGGATGGAGAAAGACGTAAACCGGGCCAATCTCCGGACCCATACCGCAAGTGCCTATGACATACCCCCGTCGGAACGGGAGGGCAAGGTGGCACTGATCCTCGGTGCCGGTAATATCGCGGCGATCCCCCCTTTGGACTGTTTCCAGAAACTGTTCTCGGAGCACCAGGTCGCCATCCTCAAAATGAACCCGGTCAACGAGTACCTGGATACGTACCTGGAGGATGCCTTCAAACCCCTGATCGACGCAGGTGCGCTGAGAATTGTCCGGGGCGGTCTCGAGGTAGGACAGCATCTTTGCAACCACCCCGACATTGACGAGCTGCACATCACCGGCGCCGGGGCCTCCCATGACGCGATTGTCTGGGGTGGCGGGGAAGAAACCGCGAAAAAAAAGGCCGCAGGCACACCGGTCAACAACCGCCGGATCACCTCCGAGCTGGGTGCCGTCTGCCCGACCATTGTCGTCCCTGGTCCCTGGAGTGACGCCGACATTGCCTTTCAGTCTGAGCATATCGCCACCCAGAAGCTGCACAATTCCGGTTTCAACTGTGTGGCCTGTCAGATGCTGATTCTCCCCCGGGACTGGGACCAGTCCGACAAGCTGATGAAGCGTGTTGAGGCGACCATGGCGAGGATACCCTCCCGTCCACTCTATTACCCTGGCGCGGCTGACCGCATGGCCGGCTTCTCCGCCAACAGCGACAACATCCTAAAATTCGAACGGCCGGGCGCCGACGCCTGTATCGTTGAACCGCTGTCATCCGAATCAGCCACTGGAGAGACCAAGCCCTGGTTCAGCAACAACGAAGTCTTTGCGCCTGCCATGAGCACCTACCAGATTGAAGGCAAGGATCCCGCGGAGTACCTGCGCAAGGCAGTCGCCTATGCCAATGATCAACTGCACGGCACGCTCGGCGCCAACATTCTGATCCACCCGGCGACCATCCGACAGATCGGCCAGGATACCTTCGAGTCGATCATTGCGGAACTCCGTTATGGCACCATCGCCATCAATGCCTGGACCGGTCTCGGCTTCCTGATGCCCCAGTGCCCCTGGGGTGCTTTCCCGGGTCATACCCTGGACGACGTACAGAGCGGCATAGGCTTTGTGCACAACACCTATATGTTCGACAAGGTGGAGCGCTGTGTGGTCTACGCGCCGTTCCGGCCATTCCCCAGGAACCTGCTGAGCCTCGGGTTTACCCTGTTGCCCAAGCCACCCTGGTTCGTTTCCAACCGGAAGCAACACCGGCTTGGCCAACTGCTGACGGAATTCCAGTATCAGCCCTCTATACTGAAGGTTCCCAGAATCTTCCTGAATGCCTTGTTGGGCTAATGGGCGTGGGTTAAAGTCAGGCAAAAATTCGATCAGGAGTGGTGATGGCAACCGTTGAAAAGGTCCGGAAAATGAAGGCGGATGCTCGCAAGCGCTCAAAACAGCGGGTAGAAACCAAAAATGAACTGGCCTCACATGCCATCATCGCTCTTTCCGAGCTTGGCTACGCCAGGACAGGGTTGCGGGACATTGCCACCTTGTCGGGGCGCTCCGTGGGAGCGCTCACCTACTATTTCGATGACAAGATCGATCTCATTTCCTACTGTGTACGCCTGTATAAAGAGCAGTTTGTGCGGCAGATTGATGCCGCCATGAGCGGACACAACAGCAGCACCAGTATTATGGAAGCGGTCACCAGTGCCTTCGCCTGGGCCATAGAGCACGACGCCCACAAACACCGGCTGTGGTATGACATTCGCTCCCAGGCCCTGTTCGAAGAGGCCTTCCGGCCGGTGGTCCGGGAAATCGAAGATAACCTGATTGCCATGGTGGTGCGCTTCCTGACCCGGCTTGGACGGCCGGTGGATAACGGTCAGACCATGTACTTTGTGCTCGACGGCCTGTTTCGGGTCCACCTGCAAGCGGCCCTTGAGGGTGACACCCATGCACCGCAGAACCTGAAAACCGCCATGGTCGCGGTGCTGGACGGCATGGAATAGCCGCGCCGGCTGACCACCCGGCGAACGGGCCCTGAACGAGATCTACCAGGCCTCAGCAGCAATGGAGAGATCGGGTCGAAAACCCTGCTGGTGGTCACGTTCGACAGGAATGGTGGTCTGTTCGACCATGGTCCTCCGCCTTATGTCCGAATTCCCGGTACCCTATGGCAGGAACCCTTCCGGAAACGGCTCCTGGAAACGCCATCGCTATTCATGCAATGCGTGATAGAAAAGTCATGGCTGGCAGGTTAACCTGTACACAAATTAATAAATCATAACATTCCGGTATCCGGGTCCGGGAGCGGAGATTCCCTTCCTCCAGTGCGAGTGCCCTGTAACCGATAAACTGGACTTTCAGCGGATCACCACGATCACCGACCTATGTTTCGCTACTTCGGTTTTGGTTCCAATATGAGCATGCGGTCGCTTAGGGCCAAGGGAGTGGCGCCCCTGGCATCGCAGCGAGCGGTGCTGCCTGGTTGGCGCCTGCGCTTCAATGTGCAGCACTTTTTCCGGCATGAGGGCGGGGTCGGCAACATCGAACAGACCGGCAACCCGGACGACCGCGTACACGGCGTGCTTCATGACTGCCCTGATGAGGCGCTCGCCCTGCTGGATTCCGCCGAAGCCTATGGGCACGGTTATGACCGGATAGACATCCACGTAAAGCCCTCTGAAACCGGCGTTGACCGGCAGGCGGTACCCGCCCTGACCTATGTTGGCATGCCCCGGTTCATTGATAACAGCCGCCTGCCCAGCCGCCGTTACCTGAACATCGTCCTGGATGGTGCGCGGCAGGCAGGGCTGGATAAGGATTACATCCAGGCTTTGGCGCGGCACCCGGTGCACCAGGTGGAGCCTTACCCGGCCTTCACACCGCCAGCCGGAGATCACCCGACCTTTGACCGGGAAACCCTGGCCGAGCACCCCCATTACACAGCGCTTTATGGGTCGGTGTTTGATATGGCAGAGGCACGCCCGTTGCATGAATTTCTCAAGGGCTTTCTGGGGGGCAGGGATATGACGCTGTATCATCTCAGGCGGCTGGACAGCAGCACCGTTAACGAAAGCATGGACGATATCCGGAAGGGACGCCTTGATCAGGCCCAGAAGCAGTACCTCAATACCTACCTGCATGAGTACGCCAGGGAGTACCGCTATGTCGGGCACTATAACTACGATAAAGATTGAGGAAGTCGTATGGAAATGTCTGTAACCTCACCCTTCCCTCCCGCTCTGGCACACGGTGCCATCGAGGAAGTTTTCACCGACGTATATTTCGTCAGCGGTGCCATGGAAACCGTACTGATGGACATGGACTGGCAATTCAGCCGCAACATGACCATTGTCCGGGATGGTGAGCGACTGATCCTGATCAACACCGTCCGGCTGGATGATCAGGGTCTGGCCCAACTGGACCGCCTGGGAAAGGTCACCGATGTCATCCGGCTGGGGGCGCTCCACGGCCGTGACGATGCCTTCTACGTTGATCGTTACCAGGCCCGCCACTGGGTAATGCCAGGCATAGAGGCGAGTGATGCGATGGGATCCCGGCCGCTTGATCAGGCGTCGCCGCTACCCATCAGCGATGCGTCCCTGTTCCGGTTCGAGACCTCAAACGTTCCCGAGGGCATCCTCAACCTTCAGCGGGATGGCGGCATCCTGATCGCCTGTGATGCCCTTCAGAACTGGCTGAGCCCCGATGAACACTTCTGCGACGAGACCCGCCACCGTATGGAAGGCATGGGCTTTTTCACCCCCGCCAACGTCGGCCCGGTGTGGTTGCAGGCGGCAGAACCGGCTGCCGAGGATTTCCGGCGCCTTGCGGCACTGAATTTCAGGCACGCTCTCTGTGGCCATGGTGCACCGCTGCTCGACAGTGCCCATGGGCAGTTCAGTGCCACCTTTAACCGGATGTTCCAGTGCTAGTATCCCCTCTGGTCGCAGTATGAGCGGTACCTGATGACAAGCAACATGGACCTGCCCGGGTACTCCGTCGTTTCATGCCAGTGGCGCCATGGTGGGCGTGTGGCCTATGGCGCACGGCGGCTGGCGGATGGGGCGAGCGTTACCATTGAAACGCTGAATGCGGACTATCCGGATTGCAGGCAGGTGGCCGCGCTGCAACATGAGGTCAGCATCACGGCCCGTCTTGAGGCTGTGGATGGTGTGCGCCGGATTCATCAGGTTATCCCCCATGGCAGTGGCAACCTGGCGCTCGTCACCGACCATTACGACGGCTCTCTCGCGTCCCTCCTGAACCGGACCCGCAACCGGCGACTGCCCGTCAGCCGGGTTCTGGAGATTGCCCTGAGTCTGGTACAGACACTGAGCGATATCCATGCCCGCGGCATTGTCCACAAGGCGGTAACACCCGGTAATGTCCTGGTGGACCGTGACCGCAATCTGCTTGCACTGGCAGGCTTCAGCATCGCCTCCGAGCTGGGTCAGGAAAAGCAGGCTACGGAACTGTCAAACCACATGGAGGGGACACCGGCGTATATATCGCCGGAACAGACCGGGCGCATGAACCGCAGCCTGGACTATCGATCTGACTACTACTCACTCGGCGTTGTGCTGTTCGAACTGCTGACCGGCCGCCCCCCGTTTGTCGCGGACAACACTCTTGAGTGGGTGCACCATCATATCAGCCGACTGCCCCCGGCTCCGCACACAGTGTTACCGGCAATACCCGAGGCCGTTTCCGCCATCATCCTGAAACTGCTGTCCAAATCCCCGGAACAGCGCTACCAGAGCGGAGAGGGCCTGCTGCACGACCTTGACCGGTGCCAGCGGGCAGTGAATCAGGATCAGCCACTCGCCCCCTTCCCGCTGGGAGAGAAGGACCAGCTGCAGACATTCCTGATTCCCCAGGCCCTTTATGGGCGCGACCAGGAGCTTCAGGAACTGCTGGAGCTGTTCGAAGAGGCCGTGGCGGGGCATACCCGCTTTTGTCTGGTGCACGGTTACTCCGGTGTGGGCAAGTCGGCCCTGGTCAACGAGATCGATCGTTACCAGGTGCGGGAACGCGGCTTTCTGGTGCAAAGCAAATTCGACCAGTTCCAGCACAGCGAGGCCTATTCGACGCTGGCGATCACTTTCCGCGCCCTGGTCCAGCAGGTTCTGCTGGAGCCGGAATCCGGGCTGGCCCAGTGGCGCGTGCGCCTGTCTGATGCCCTGGGCCCGAACGGTGCCCTGGTGGTCGACCTGGTGCCAGAACTGGCGCTGATCATCGGTGAACAGCCCGCAATGGCCGAGCTGCCCCCGGCAGAGAGTCGTAACCGGTTGCAGCTGGTATTAACGGCGTTTTTGCGAGCCTTTGCCGGCAAGGGGCACCCCGTGGTGCTTTTCCTGGACGACCTGCAGTGGTGTGATACTCCCACCCTTGACCTGTTGCGCCGCATCGTCACCTCGCGGGAGCAGAGCCACCTGCTGCTGATCGGAGCCTATCGCAGCAACGAGGTGAGCCCTGCCCATCCACTGAGCCTGCTGCTTGATGACCTGAGCAACCACCGGCGTCTGCATGAGATCCCGGTAAAGCCACTGGACCAGCACGCGGTGAACCAACTGGTGGCGGGCGCCCTCCGCTGTGAGCCTGACACCAGCCGCGAGCTCAGCGACATGCTTTTTCACCGTGCCCGTGGCAACCCCTTCTTTACCAACGAGCTGCTGCGCCATCTGCATGCCCAGGGAGCTATCTCGTCAGACCCGGCCACCGGCCAATGGCGCTGCCAGCTCGCTCCAACCACCTGGGACAGCGTCAGCCAGGATGTGGTCCGGTTCATGCTGGAAAACCTGCGTCAGCTGCCCGCGCAAACACAGAAGGTACTGCAGCTGGCCGCCTGCATCGGCAACACCTTCAGCCTTCATACCCTGGCCACCATCTATCAACATTCCACGGCGGAAACCGCCCAGGCACTGCTGCCGGCGTTGAGGCAGTACATCATACTGCCGTTGCACAGCGACTATCGCCTGGTCAACCAACCGGTTGAAAGGCTCTCGCTCAACCCCGGCTACCGTTTCCAGCATGATCGGGTCCAGCAGGCCGCCTATAACCTGATTGACGCGGATGAACGCCCGTATGTGCATCTCCAGGTCGGGCGGTTGATCCTTCAGGATAGTGGTCAGGGGGCAGACAGCGACCACCTGGTGGATATCGTCAATCATCTCAACCAGGGGCGGAGCCTGATGGCTTCCGACCGGGAACGTCTGCAACTGGCCGAGTTCAACCTGCGCGCCGGCACCCGGGCACGGCAGGCATCAGCCTACGAGTCAGCATCAGGCTATTTGCAGGTCGCGAAGGAGCTTCTGCCAGAAGATGCCTGGTCCGCCATGCCCTCACTGATGCGGACATTAGCTGCGGAGATGCAGCAATGCCTGTACCTGACCGGGGCGACCCGGGAGGCCGACGCCTGGCTGGAAGTCATGCTGGACCATGCGGAATCCGACCTGCACAGGGCAGACATACTCGCCACCCGAACCCGCCAGAACGCCACACTTGGCCGCATGAGCGAGTCAATTCATGCCGCCATCGAAGGGCTGGCACTACTGGGTGTTGATTTCACCGAACACCCGACGCTCGACGATATAGCCCTGGAACGCCAGCGGGTGGAGGAATACCTGGCGGGCCGGGACATTGCCGACCTGGTTGATGCATCGATCATAGAGGACCCCGCCACGCTGACAGCCATGCGTCTGCTGATGGAGATCTTCGCTGCGGCCTTTCTCTCCGGCAGCAACCTGTTCAGCTACCTGGTACTCAAGGCCGTCAACCTTGCGCTGCAGCGGGGCAATTGCCCGGAATCGGCGTTCGCCTACGCCGCCTATGGCATGCTGCTGTGCGGTGAACTGGATGAACCCGCCACTGGCTATCAGTACGGCAAGGCGGGCCTTGCCATCAATGAACGCCTGGACGACATCAGCCTGAGGGCACGGGTCATCTATGTGTATGCCATGTTCATCCATCACTGGAGTAACCACTGGTCAACGCTGACGCCCTGGTTCCGCAAAGGTATTGAGGCGGGCTACCAGTCCGGCGACCTGCTCTACCTCGCCTACAGCGCCCAGGACTGTGTTATCTGGGACCCCGGCATGGATCTGGAAACCGCCCGCCGCCTGCATGAGGAAAACCTGGAAATCGTCCGCGAATGCGCCTACCAGGACTCGCTGGATTCCGGCACCCTCTTCCTGCAGATGCAGCGCAATTTCCTCGGCGACACCCAGGCCCCGAACAGCCTGAGCAGTGATGACTTCGATGCCCGGCACTGCCTGGAGGCCATGAATGAGCGCCAGTTCATGACGGGCATTGCCAACCACCACATCTACAGCGCCGAGATCAACCTGCTCTATGGCCATCACGAACAGGCCCTGGGCTTCGTCAGGAAGCAGGACACGCTGACCAGGTCCGCCATGTCGCTACCACAGCTGGTGCGTTTCTACATCGTAGCCAACCTCACTCTTACCTCGGTCTACCCGGATATGGACGAGGCGGAACAACGGACAACACGCAAACGGCTGGAACATGACCTGGCGCGGATGACCCGTTGGGCCGACAACTGCGAAGCCAACTTCAGGCACCTGCAATGGCTGATGACCGCAGAGCTGGCCCGCCTGGACGGCGCGCCGGTTGCCGCCCTGGAATTCTACGACGCGGCCATCGACGGTGCCCGGGCCAATGGATTCCTGCGCGATGAGGCCATGGCCTTCGAACGGACCGCACGTTACCTGCTGGCGCTGGGCAGAGGCCGTTCAGCGGAAGGTTACCTGCGTGGGGCTCATGGCGTATACAACCGCTGGGGTGCCAGGCGTAAAGTGGAACAGCTGGAACAGGAGTTCCCGGTGCTGCGGGAATGGAGCCAGGCCCAGGCACGCGACTCCGGCACCGCCCTCTCCAACCTGGACCTGGCCTCGGTGATGAAAGCCTCCCGCGAGATTTCCGGCGAGATTGTGCTGGACCAGCTACTGCAGAAAACCCTCGCCATCCTGCTGGAAAACGCGGGTGGCCAGTGGGGCTGCATGATCGTTCGGGACGGGGGTGAGTATGGTGTCGAGGCTGCCATTTTCCCGGAGCAGCGCCGCCCTCAGGATGACATCCCCGGCCACTCCACCCTCACCGACAATCGGGGCAACGCCATTGCCCTGCCCATGAGCATCATCAGCGAGGTATTCCACCGGGGAGACGCCATTGTCCTGCACGATGCGGCCACCGAAGGACCATTCCTCAACGATCCCTATACCGTGACCCTGCAACCACGCTCGGTGCTCTGTGTGCCCATCCTGCGGGAGCGCTTTGAAGCGGCCGTCTACATGGAGAACAACCTGACGGATGGTGTCTTCACCGAGGCCCGTCTGGAACTGATCCGGCTCCTGGCCGCCCAGGCTTCCGTCGCCATCGAAAACGCCCGCCTGTACACCCAGGTACAGGACTACTCCCATACCCTGGAGCAGAAAGTGGCGGAACGTACCGCGGAGCTGGAAATTCTCAATGAAGAACTTCAACTGCTGGCAGACCGGGACGGGCTGACCGGCGTTGCCAACCGGCGCTCCGGCAATGCCTACCTCCAGGAGACCTGGCTGCGTCTGCGGCGCGAGCCCCAGCCACTGTCAGTCATCATGCTGGACGTGGATGACTTCAAGCTTTTCAACGACCGTTACGGCCACCAGAAAGGTGACGAGTGCCTGATCCTGGTCGCCAAGGCACTGCAGGCCCAGATGCAGCGCTCCACCGACATGGTGGTGCGATACGGCGGTGAGGAATTCATGCTGATCCTGCCCAATACCGATCACGAAGGCGCTCTCCAGGTGGCGGAAAACGCCCGCCTCGCGATCGAAAACCTCGACATCGAACATATTGACGCCTCAACCAGCACCCGCATCACGGTCAGTGTGGGCAGTGCCACCGCCTTGCCGGGTGAGCAGACCACCAGTGAGCAGCTGGTGTATGCCGCTGACCAGGCCCTTTACAGGGCCAAAGCAAGCGGGCGTAACCGGATAGCGGTGGCTGGCTGAAGACCTCAACAATCGCGTCCCAGTAACGGTCCGATTCAGCCTGGTCCGTGGTCGCTACCTGTAATTTGTGACAACTGTCATTGGTTGATTTTTGACCTTCCTCAATAACGTCTTTTGTGCCTTTCGTGTGATAGCGAGCACAAATTCCACCTCCTACACTGCCCGGAACCATCGCAAAGATCCGTTTTGGATCTGAGCGTAGGTGAATCAGAACGGTTTAGCAGCTGCATTTTGAATCGTTCCAAAAGGTCGATACAACAACGTAAATTTTAAAAACTTATAAAAACGAGGTTCTTATGAAAACTTACAACAAAATGAAACTCGCCGGCATCTCCGCTGCCCTGGTATCAGGACTCATCATGTCTGGTTCAGCACTGGCCATCGGCGGTGGCGGTGGTGGCGGTGGTGGCGGCGGCAGTGATTGCCGAGTCAGCACCGAAAGGGGATCCGGTGCAACCTTCTTCGTGCCCAGTGGTGGAAGCGGCAATTACAACATCCTGGGCTGGGGTAACGGCACTGGCGGCACCGTAAGCACCTACGATGGCCTGCTGGAGTCCGTCGCGGAACAATGCGTTCTGGTAGCCGCCGCCACAACCTCAAACTCCGGCAGTGGCCGAGAAGTAGCAAGCGCTGTCAATCAGGCGAAGAGCCGCTACAGCAACATTGTTGGTTCAGACCCGAAAGTCTGTACCTCTGGCCACTCACAAGGCGGCGGCGGTGCGTTCAATGCCGCAAACCGTCTTGATGCAGACTGCGTTATCGGTCTTCAGCCGGACACCGTTTACACAACCAGCATTGACCGTCCCGTCGCCAGCGATGTGGACGTTGTCTGTATCTTCAGTACCGGGGACACCCTGGCACCGGCTTCGCCGTTTAACGCCAATAACTGCCGTCGTAACTCCACCCGTTATTCTCAGGAGTTAACCTCTGGTTCTCACTTCACACCGACCTCTGGTGATGGTGGTGCACCTGGTGACGCAATGCGCGAGTATACGTCCCGCTGGCTGGTTAACTGATCACTGTTGTAGTCTGAGCTGATCGAGAAACCTCAACCTACCCGGTTGAGGTTTCTTTATCTCTCCCTAACGAACATTGCCCGAAACCATTTCTTGACGTTGCATAAGAATCAAAAAATACCTATATATAATTGAAGCGCATAGATCAAACAGACAGTCATAACGTGCATTTCAAGCACCTGAATTATCCAGGCCTCTAAAATCTCTGACCGGCTTATCGATGTCCGTTGAGGTTTTTATCCAGGATGCTCGATTGAAGCTCCCTTTCCACCAAATACCAGGCTTTTCTATGACCTGGGTCCTTGATCGTTTTTTGAGCTACCACTAAAGGTTATTTTCTGCCTTTCATGTGATAGCGAGAAAACAACCGAAATCCTACACTGCTTGCAACCTGCCGTGACGTGTTTTCGGACATAAGCGCAGGTGTTGATCAGTAAGGTTTGGTTGCTGTCATTAGCATGACAGCTAGTCCAGCAGCAAGAAATCACAACTATCAACATAACTTATAAAAAGAGGTTTTTTATGAAATTTTCAAAACAACTAAAAATGGCGGGTATCTCCGCCGCCTTGGTGTCTGGTCTCATCATGTCCGGTTCAGCATTGGCCATAGGTGGCGGCGGCAGTGGCAGCTGCAGCGTTGACACCGAACGAGGATCTGGCGCCCGTTTTTTTGTACCCAGCGGTGGTAGCGGCAATTACAACATCCTGGGCTGGGGCAACGGTACTGGCGCTAGCGTAAGCATGTACAGTGGCCTTCTGGAGTCTGTCGCAGAACAGTGCGTCCTAGTCGCCGCTGCCACAACCTCCCAGTCGGGCGATGGTCGCGACGTAGAGAGCGCTGTTAACCAGGCGAAGAGCCGCTACAGGGGCATTGTTGGTTCAGACCCGAAAGTCTGTACCTCTGGTCACTCACAAGGTGGCGGTGGTTCCTTCAACGCTGCGAATCGTCTTGATGCAGACTGTGTGATCGCTGTTCAGCCCGACACTGTATTCACTACACGCATCTATCGCCCTGTGTCCCGCGACACTGACGTTGTCTGTATCTTCAGTACCGGTGATGTGCTGGCTCCCGCATTGCCTTCCAACGGCTTGAACTGCAGAGCCAACTCGACCCGGTACACACAAGAGCTCACGTCTGGTACCCACTTCGCACCAACATCGGGTGATGGTGGCGCAGTTGGTCGGGTCATGCGAGACTATGCTCAACGTTGGTTGGTTCAGTAACCACTGGCAGCCTGAGCAATCTGAAAAAACCTCAACCCGCGTGGTTGAGGTTTTTTTTGGATCAGATCATTGGCAAAAACCGTAAGATCCACAATCGGTTCTGTTTTATAACGTTCTTGGCACGCTGACGCTTATTATGCTTCTGGAGATTCACTACCTAAAGCTTGAAAAACAATCTATTGAAAGGTTAACCCGGAGCATAGCTGGAGAATTCTGTCATTTATAACATCCATCCCGGTTCAGCGAGGAGATCACATGAAAAAGACCATGAGTGCTTTCACGATACTGGTAATGAGCGCTGTGTTCGTCGGAACCTATAGCGAACCATCCAGATCTGAAGACTCACAAAACCAGCAAACGGCGGCCGATCAAAAGGAGCATGATTTCGAATCCCTGAACGATCGTTATAGTTATGCCTATGGAGCTGATCTCGCAAAGAAGTTCAAAGCGGAAGGCGTTGAGCTGAATGTCGAGATTATGGCTTCAGCAATGCAGGACGTGTTTGGTGACGGCGAGAAGAAGATGTCGGACGGGGAGATCGCCGCTACCATTGATGTCTATATGCAACTCCATCAGAAGAAAAAAGAAGCAGAGAATGCCGCCATAGGTGAAAAGAACAGGAAGGAAGGAGAAAACTTCCTGTCGGAAAATGCCAGTAAAGACGGCGTGGTCGTCACTGAAAGTGGTTTGCAATACAGAGTAATTACCGAAGGTGATGGCGGCTACACACCAACAGCAGATGATATAGTGACCGTGCATTATCGAGGCAAGTTCATCGATGGCAGTGAGTTTGACAGTACTTATGAGCGCAGCGAGCCCTATAGTGTCAAAGCCAAAAAACTCATCGAAGGTTGGGGTGAAGCACTTCAGTTGATGTCAGAAGGTTCGAAATGGGAGTTGTACATTCCTGCAGACCTTGCTTATGGAGAAGAAGGATCAGAACCCTATATTGGCCCCAATGCTACGTTAATATTCGAGGTGGAGTTACTCGACATCGAAAAAGAACAAGCAGAAGGATAGTGAATGCACAGATATGGAACACGGGGGATCCCACTGGCTGGCCGTGATTGTTGCTTCTGCAAAGGAATGATCCCGGACAGGAACCTGACAAATTCATCTGGCCAGGCAAGGTGAAGCGCCCGTAAGCTGGCATAATGGTATGTAAGCTCCCCACCAACCAGATAGGGACAGCATTATGTCGGTAAAGAAATGGCTCCCCTGGACCCTGGTGGCATTGCTCGCGATTGCCGCATTCTGGGCCTGGGATCAGTACCGCACCGATGAATTGCCGGACCATATCGCCAGTGGCAACGGCCGGATCGAAGCAACGGAGATCGACATTGCCACCCAGTCCGGGGGGCGCCTGCTGGAGGTTATGGTGCGGGAGGGCGAATTTGTTGAGCCCGGGCAGTTGCTGGCACGGGTGGATACTCAACGCCTGCAGGCCTCACTGACCGAAGCCCAGGCCCAGGTCCAGCAGGCCCGCCATTCCGAAATTGCCGCCGAAGCCATGGTCTCCCAAAGGGAAAGCGAGAAAGCCGCCAGCCTGTCGGTGGTGGCACAGCGCCAGACTGAACTGACCTCCGCCCGCAATCGTCTCAACCGCTCCCGGGCCCTGGCTGAGCGAGGCTCGATTTCCACGCAGCAACTGGAGGATCACCAGGCTGCCGTTCAGGCCGCCGAGGCCGCCCTCAACGCCGCAAAAGCACAGGTCGCCTCCATGGATGCCGCCATCGCCGCCGCCAGGGCTCAGGTGGTTCAGGCACAGTCGCTGATCCGGGCCACCGAAGCGACGGTGGAACGACTTCAGGTGGACATTGAAGACGCCGACCTCAAGGCGCCCCGTGCCGGGCGCGTTCAGTACCGGGTGGCCGAACCCGGTGAAGTGCTGGCCCCCGGTGGCCGCGTGCTGAACATGATCGACGTCAGCGATGTCTTCATGACCTTCTACCTGCCAACGGCAGCGGCAGGCAAGGTGGCGCTGGGTACCGAGGTAAGGCTCGTGCTGGACGCCGCCCCGGAGGTGATTGTGCCGGCCAGGATCTCCTTTGTGGCAAGCGAAGCCCAGTTCACGCCCAAAACCGTCGAGACCCAGAGTGAACGCCTGAAACTGATGTTCCGGGTCAAGGCCAGCATCGATCCGGCGCTGTTGAAGAAGTACGCCCGGCAGGTGAAAACCGGCCTGCCCGGCGTGGCCTACGTGCGGCTGGATGACACCCGGGAGTGGCCGACTGAACTCCAGATGCCACAAGTGCAGTAACCGGTGGCCCCCATGAACGGCCTCGTGGAACCCCCGCCACCGCCGGTCATCCGGCTTGACCGGGTCAGCCTGCGTTACCGTAAACACCGGGCCTTGCAGGATATTACCCTGGAGGTGCCACCGGGCCGCATGGTCGGCCTGATCGGGCCGGATGGGGTCGGTAAGTCCAGCCTGCTATCCCTGATGGCGGGCGCACGTGCCATCCAGGAGGGCACCGTCCACGTGCTTGGCGGCGATATGGCGGACGCCCGCCACCGCCACGCCACCGGTCCCCGTATCGCCTACATGCCCCAGGGACTGGGCAAGAATCTCTATGCCACCCTGTCCGTTGAAGAGAATCTGGATTTCTTTGCCAGGCTGTTCGGCCATGGCCGCCAGGAACGCGAACAGCGCGTCACTGAACTCCTGGCCGCCACCGACCTGCTGAGATTCCGCGACCGGCCAGCGGGCAAGCTGTCCGGCGGCATGAAACAGAAGCTGGGGCTGTGCTGTGCACTGATCCATGACCCAGACCTGCTGGTACTGGATGAGCCCACCACGGGTGTGGACCCGCTGTCCCGGGCCCAGTTCTGGGCGCTGGTGGACCGGGTGCGCCGTCGCCGCCCGGGCATGAGCGTGGTTATTGCCACCGCATACATGGAAGAAGCCGAACGCTTTGACTGGCTGATCGCCATGGACGAGGGCCGGATTCTGGCCACCGGAACCGCAGAAGCACTGCGGGAACAAACCGGAACGGACACCCTGGAAGCGGCGTTTATCCGCCTGTTGCCGGATGAGAAAAGCCGCAAGCACCAGGCGGTCACCATTCCGCCACGCACCAACGGCATTGACGGACAACCCGATATCGCGATCGAGGCCGAAGGGCTGACCATGCGGTTTGGCGACTTTGTTGCCGTACAGGACGTCAACCTGAGGGTGGAACGGGGCGAGATCTTCGGTTTCCTGGGCTCCAATGGCTGCGGCAAAACCACCACCATGAAAATGCTGACCGGTCTGTTGCCAGCGTCGGAGGGCAATGCCCGGCTGTTCGGGCACCCGGTGGACGCCACCGACCTGGATACCCGTCGCCGGGTGGGTTACATGTCCCAGTCCTTTTCCCTGTACACCGAGCTGACGGTTCGCCAGAACCTGGAACTGCACGCCAGGCTGTTCCACCTGCCAGCGGACACCATACCTACCAGGGTTGACGAAATGCTGGAGCGCTTTGGCCTCGCCGGGGTAGTGGACGAGCTGCCCTCGGCACTGCCCCTGGGGGTCCGGCAGCGGCTCTCCCTGGCGGTAGCGGTTATTCATCGGCCCGAGCTGCTGATACTGGACGAACCCACCTCGGGGGTGGATCCCATTGCCCGGGACCAGTTCTGGCAGCTGCTGATCGACCTTTCCCGGCAAGACAGGGTGACGATCTTTATCTCCACCCACTTCATGAACGAAGCCGAACGTTGTGACCGGGTCTCGCTGATGCACGCCGGCAAGGTGCTGGCAAGCGGCACCCCGACCAACCTTCGGGAAGCCAGGGGTACAGAAACCCTCAACGACGCTTTCGTTGCCTGGCTGGAAGAGGCCGCGGGCAAGGCCGACGAAAGCGTGGCTCCGCCTGTGGCCAGGGCCGATGGCAACAGCGGGCCACCCAAAAGATTCAGCCTGTTGCGTCTGTTCAGCTACACCCGCCGGGAAAGCCTGGAGCTGCAGCGGGATCCGATCCGGGCCACGCTGGCGTTACTGGGATCCGTAATCCTGCTGGTGATCATGGGCTACGGCATCAGCATGGACGTGGAGGACATCCGTTTCGCGGTGCTGGACAGGGACCAGACCAGCACCAGCCGCCAGTACCTGCTGAACCTCAGTGGCTCCAACTATTTTATCGAGCGCCCGCCGATCACCGACTATGGCGACCTGGACACACGCATGCGCAGCGGTGAACTGGAACTGGCCCTGGAGATACCACCGGGGTTCGCCAGTGACCTGCAACATGGCCGCCCGGTCGCTATCGGCGCCTGGGTGGACGGCGCCATGCCCAGCCGGGCGGAAACCGTGGCAGGCTACCTGCAGGCCTTGCACGGTGGCTGGCTGCAGGAACAGATGCGCTACCAGTCCACGCCGCCTGCCCAGACGCTCTCCATCAACGTCGAGACCCGCTACCGCTACAACCCGGACGTCGCCAGCCTGGTGGCCATCGTACCCACGGTTATTCCGCTGTTGCTGATGATGATCCCCGCGATGCTCACTGCCCTGAGCGTAGTGCGGGAAAAGGAGCTGGGTTCGATTATCAACTTTTACGTTACACCGGTGACCCAGCTGGAGTTTCTGCTGGGAAAACAGATCCCCTACATCGTACTGGCGATGATCAACGTCCTGTTGCTCACGGCACTGGCAGTGTTCGTGTTTGGCGTTCCCTTCAAGGGCAGTTACCTGGCCTATGTGACTGGCGCCCTGCTCTATGTGATGGCGTCAACCGGCCTGGGGCTGCTGGTGTCCAGTTTCATGCGCAGCCAGACCGCGGCCATCTTCGGGACTACCATCATCACCCTGATCCCCGCCGTCACCTTTTCAGGGATGACGACGCCCGTGTCGGCGCTGGAGGGTATTCCGCGGATCATTGGTGAGATCTACCCCACCTCCCATTTCCTGACCATCAGCAGTGGTACTTTTTCAAAGGCACTGGGGTTTGCCGACCTGTCCGGCTCGTTCTGGCCGCTGGCACTGTCCGTTCCCGTGATACTGGGCCTGAGCCTGATGGTCCTGAAGAAACAGGAGCGCTGACCGTGCAGCAGCTGAGCAACATCTTTCACCTGACCATAAAAGAATGGCGCAGCCTGGGCCGCGACCGGATCATGGTGGCGCTGATCCTGTTCGCTTTCAGCATCAACATCTACATCAGCAGCGCCAGCATCCCGGAAACCCTGCACATGGCCCCGATTGCCATCGTGGATGAGGACCGCTCGCCCCTGTCGGTCCGTATGACCGGCGCGTTCTATCCGCCCTGGTTCATTGCCCCGACCCGTATCGAGCAGCACCGGATCGATCCGTTAATGGACGCCGGCGACTATACGTTTGTGCTGGATATTCCCCCCGGCATGCAGCGTGACCTGCTGGCCGGCAACCAGCCCACCCTACAACTGAATGTAGACGCCACGAAGCTGAACCAGGCGTTTCTGGGGGCGGGCTACATCCAGGCCATCCTCACCGAGGAAACCCGGGCGTTTGTGCAGGGCGACCGCAGAGCCACCTCCCCGGTTGAGCTGGAGATCCGCAACCGGTTCAACCCGGCCCTGAGTCAGAACTGGTTCGGCGCGGTGATCGAACTGATCGACAACATCACCATGCTGTCGATCATTCTTACCGGAGCGGCGCTGATCCGGGAGCGGGAGCACGGCACCATTGAACACCTGCTGGTGATGCCGTTGCGGCCGGTGGAAATTATGGTGGCAAAGGTGGTGGCCATGGGTCTGGTGGTACTGCTGGCCTCCAGTGCATCCCTGGCACTGGTGGTACAGGGCTGGATGCGGGTACCCATTGAAGGGTCGACGCTGCTGTTCCTGGTGGGCACAGCCCTGCACCTGTTTGCCACCACGTCCATGGGTATCTTCCTGGCCACGGTGGCCCGGTCGATGCCGCAACTGGGGATGCTGATCATCCTGGTGCTTATCCCCCTGCAGCTGCTGTCCGGCGGCGCCACACCCTTCGAGAACATGCCCTACTTTGTCCAGACCATCATGCAGGTGGCGCCCACCACGCACTTCATCGGCCTGGCCCAGGCGATCCTGTTCCGGGGGGCAGGACTGGCCATCGTGTGGCCGTCCCTGCTGGCCCTGGCGGTGATCGGTGGGGCGTTCTTTGTGCTGTCGCTGCGGCGTTTCCGCAAGAGCGTTGCGGGAATGGCCTGATATCAGGCCTTCTTCACGAACTCGGACTTCAGCTTCATGGCGCCGATGCCGTCGATCTTGCAGTCGATGTCATGATCACCGCCCACCAGGCGGATATTCTTGACCTTGGTGCCAACCTTCACCACCAGTGAGGAACCCTTCACCTTCAGGTCCTTGATGACCGTTACCGTGTCACCGTCTGCCAGGGCATTGCCATTCGCATCTCTGACCCCGGCATCGTCCGCTACGCCCTGAGACTCGACGCCAGCTCTCCATTCATGGCCACACTCGGGGCAGACGAAAAATTCTCCGTCCTCATAGGTGAATTCGGACTGGCATTCGGGACAACAGGGCAAATTGCTCATGGAAGATCTCACTCTATGGAATGTTGAAGCGCTGGATGAGCCATACCCGTAACACCTGGCCGCCCACTACCGTACACCTCTGTCAGGTCAGCCATTATACAGGCACTGCAGGCAATTGCGTGGGCCCGTTCCAGGATGGGCTTCAGGAAACGAATCGGTAGTGGTAATGCGTTACCGAAGACTTGCTGAATGATACAGAGTGGCAATAATGACAACCATAAATAGCCTTATAACGTTAATACAAAAGCCAGCCAGAAGACTTGGTAGAGAAACATAAGACAGCAAGCTTATAATAAATTAATAATTACCTTGAATTAACCAAAAAAAGAATTTTTTATTTTACTACCAAACGAAACCACTATTAAAAAATATGTACATATATCAAAACCGTCGTGATGTTATACGCAAACTCTCGACTGACCAAAACCGCTTAAAGACAGGCGATGCGATGTGTGTCTGATGTTATTACTTTGAGTTTCCATATAACATTATTTTTGTGTTTTTCATGTGATAGCAGAACAAAAAACTAGCTCCTACCCTATTTTTGAACCTGCCGCGACAGACTTCTCTCAAGTCTCAGCGCAGGTGCTTACCGGTATGTTTTCATAAGCCGTTTTTTGAATACTTACTTTTTATCCATAAAAATCGGTTGAATGTAGTAATCGTTAACACAACGTACAAACAAGGGAGCTACAATGAAATTATCAACAAAAATGAAACTGGGAAGTATCGCCGCCATTCTGACATCAGGGCTGTTCATGTCCGGTTCCGCACTCGCTGTTGGCGGTGGCGGCGGCAGCGGTCCTTGCAGTGTAGACGAGGAACGGGGCTCTGGCGCCCGATTCTTCGTACCAAGCGGGGGTAGCGGTCAGTACAACATCATGGGCTGGGGTAATGGCACCGGCGGTACCGTGAGCGCGTACAGCGGTCTGCTGGAGTCTGTTGCAAGCCAGTGCGTTCTGGTAGCCGCTGCGACAACCACCCAGTCCGGCAACGGTCGCGATGTGGAGGATGCGGTTAACCAGGCCAAGAGCCGCTACAGCAGCATCGTTGGGTCCGACCCGAAGGTTTGTACCTCTGGTCACTCACAGGGTGGCGGCGGTTCCTTCAACGCTGCGAACCGGCTGGATGCGGAGTGTGTGATCGCCGTTCAGCCTGACACCGTGTTCACCACACGCATTGATCGCCCTGTGTCCAGCGATACCGATGTTGTCTGTATCTTCAGTACTGGCGACGTCCTGGCTCCGGCAATACCGTCTAATGGCAGAAACTGTGAGCGCAACTCAACCCGTTACACCCAGGAACTGACATCCGGTACTCACTTCGCCCCGATCGGCGGTACCGGTGGCGAGCCTGGTGAAGTCGTACGTGAATACGCTAACCGTTGGTTGGTTAACAACTAATCGCTATTGGCGTTAGCACGTAGAAAGAACCCCAGCCGGTCAGGTTGGGGTTCTTTTGGGTGTAACCACAATCTCATTCTCGCCGATAGGACTGAATTCCCTGCCCCTCACCAGGTTCCAGGATACCGAATGAATCTCTTTTCTCAGCGACTGCCTTACCCTCCAAGCGGTGACCATCAGCCGAAACATTGGCTGGAAAGCCGTCAAGCTGGCAGCCCTCTTTCAATTACCTGACAGAGCCGCCACAATCGGGGGACAGCTTCATTCACTGATGAGAAATGCCCAAGATGTCAGCGAAGGTAAAAAACCGGGTCCTGTTCCACTCCAGATGGTTAAACCTCTATCTGGTCCGTTACCCCGAGGGCCACAAGATCGCTCCCCATGTGGACATGGTGGCCGGCGGCAAGCTGTACAAACTCAACTGTGTGCTGGTCAAACCCCGTTCCGGTGGAGAATTTTTCTGTGAAAAGAACATCTTCAACCTGTTCGGGCGAATCATCCTTTTCCGTCCAGACCTTCACCAGCATTCCGTTTCCAGAATTGAACATGGCAACCGTTGGCTCTTGAGCCTGGCCTTTAACCGGCACTGAGACCACGTTGTAGCAAGAGCAGGCGCGACGGAATACGGTCGCGCCCTACAATGAGCTCATCCTGGCTCCGATGTAACGGCTGCGCCCGCACTCACCATCGCCTCTATTTCTCCGCTGGAGTAACCACAGTCTTGCAGCAAGGCGACGGTGTGCTGCCCAATAGCCGGTGCACCATGCCATGCCTGACCCGTTACGGTTGAGAATCGCGCTGGTGCCCTCGTCTGCCGGATTCGCCCGGCCTGCGGATGGTCGTAGCACACCAGCAGTTCATTGGCCTGAACCTGTGGATGCTCCAGAACCTCAGTGCGAGTCAGGACTGGCGCACACGGAACCGATTCCTCGGACAACCGTGCCAGCCAGTGCTCTGCAGAATCGGTCCTGACGACAGCCTGAATCAGCTCCAGGCGGGCGTCGATATGCCTCTGCCTCAGTTCAGCGGTCAGAAATCGTGGATCATCCGCCCATTCCGGCCGTTCAACGGCCCGGATCAGGGCCTGCCACTCGCGGTCATTCTGTACAGCGATGGTGATGTAGCCCGTAGTGGTTTCATAGATGAGATCCTGGAAGCTCGCCGCTTCCTGTTGCGGCAGGTCCGCCTGTACAAAGGTCTGGCTGCCCATATCGGAACTCCACAGAAACGCGATCACGGCATCCAGCATCGACAGTCGCACGTGCTGACTTTCACCGGTGCGTTCGCGAGCAAACAGCGCCGCCGTTATGGCCTGGGCCGCCGTCACACCGGTGAGTTTGTCCGGGAGAATGGTTCTCACCAGTTGCGGGCGTCGTCCATCGGCCCCCGCCTGCACCGAAGCCAGGCCAGAGAGGCCCTGAATCAAGGGGTCATACACCGGGCGTTGCGCGTAGGGTCCCGTGTCGCCGAAACCGCTGATCGACACCATGATCAGGTCCGGTGCCACCTTGCGCAGTTCGTCTTCTCCAAGCCCCATACGCTCAATGACGCCGGGCCGGAAATTCTGCACAAACACATCCGCCGTGGACACCAGCCTCAGCAGGGCATCACGCCCTGCCGGCTCTTTCAGGTTGAGCGCCACCGACTTCTTGTTGCGGTTATTGTTGAGAAAAGAGGCCGAGACGTCCCCCTGGCGGTTGGCAGCAGAGCGCGTAAAATCGCCCCCGGCCGGGTTCTCGATCTTGATCACCTCGGCGCCCTGGTCTGCCAGCATCATCGTGGCCAGGGGGCCGGACACCATCATCGTCAGATCGATAATGCGAATGCCTTCGAGTGGTCCAGTCATGGGGGCTCCTGTCGCCGGTTAAGTCGAAAGGTATAGCGTTGCCGTCAGGCTATGCCGACGTCAAGGCGACATAGTTGAACAACAGACTCCGTCATTACTCGCAGGCCGGGCCTAAAACCACTCATCGATCTCGAGGGGCCAGTCGGTTCGAGCCCCAATGGGACATTCCACCCGCTGACAAAAAAGCCGCCAGGGCCAAAGGGCAATGGCGGCAGTATCAGGAGACCAATCCCGAATCGAATCTAAACCGGGTCCCTAAAAAGAGTCCCCAGGCACCCTGACCCACCCCTCCATAAGCACTCTGGCACTACGACTCATAACAGCCTTAGCCGCAGTCCACTCCCCGTTAACCTGCTTGGCCTCAGCCCCAACCTGAAGCGTTCCCGAGGGATGCCCAAACGTAACCGAAGTCCGATCCCCACCCCCGGCAGCAAGGTTCACCAGAGTCCCAGGCACCGCAGCCGCCGTAGCAATCGCCACAGCCGCCGTCCCCATCATCGCATGGTGAAGCTTGCCCATAGACAAGGCCCTGACCAGCACATCCACATCACCGGCCTTAATGTTTTTACCCGAAGAACTCACGTAATCCCTGGGCGCGGAGACGAAGGCCACCTTGGGCGTATGCCCCCGGTTAGCGGCTTCCTCAGGTGTCTTGATCAATCCCATCTTCACCGCCCCATGGGCCCGAATCGTCTCGAACCTTGCGAGTGCTTCAGGATCACCATTGATGGCGGGTTGCAACTCGGTCCCTTGATACCCGATATCCTCCGCATTCAAGAATATGGTCGGTATGCCGGCATTGATCATGGTGGCTTTAAGGGTGCCCACACCGGGTACCTCCAGGTCATCCACCACATTGCCGGTGGGGAACATGGCGCCCTCGCCGTCGGCCGGGTCCATGAATTCCACGGCCACTTCGGCCGCCGGGAAGGTGACGCCGTCCAGCTCGAAGTCGCCGGTTTCCTGCACTTCGCCGTTGGTCATGGGCACCTTGGCAACGATCGTCTTGCCGATGTTGGCCTGCCAGATGCGGACGGTAGCGATGCCGTTGTCCGGTATCCGGCTTTTTTCCACCAGGCCGTTGCTGATGGCGAAGGGGCCGACGGCGGCGGAAAGGTTGCCGCAGTTGCCGCTCCAGTCCACGAAGGCCTTGTCGATGCCCACCTGGCCGAACAGGTAGTCCACGTCGTGGTCCTCGCTCTGGCTTTTCGACAGCAGCACGGTCTTGCTGGTGCTGGAGGTGGCGCCGCCCATGCCGTCGATCTGCTTCTCGTAGGGGTCGGGGCTACCGATGACGCGCATCAGGAGTTTGTCCCGCGCCTCGCCCGGTTGCTGGCAGCGTTCCGGCAGGTCGGCGATGTTGAAGAACACGCCTTTGCTGGTGCCGCCACGCATGTAGGTGGCGGGGATTTTTATTTGGGGTGCTTTGCTCATTCTGGTTGGTACCTGTGTTCGGTTTTGGCTTGGGGAGTGGCCTGCTCCACCTTCTCCCTGACCCTCTCCCCTCAAGGGAGAGGGGATGTATGGGTCGGGCTTTGGCAGGTGCCTGCTCCACCCTCTCCCTGGCCCTCTCCCCTCAAGGGAGAGGGGATGTATGAGTCGGGCTTTGGCAGGTGCCCGCTCCACCCTCTCCCTGGCCCTCTCCCCTCAAGGGAGAGGGGATTTAGGGCGCGGGTTTGGGAGTTGCCGGATGCTCAGGCGGCGCCTTCTGTTTCCAGGAAGTCCTGGGCGAAGCGCTGCAGTACGCCACCGGCCTTGTAGATCTCCACTTCCTCAGCCGTATCCAGGCGGCAGGTGACCGGCACGTGTTCGGTGCTGCCGTTCTTGCGGTGGATGACCAGGGTCAGTTTTGCGCCCGGCGCAGCGGTGCCTTCCACGTCGTAGACTTCGGTGCCGTCGATAGCCAGGGTGTTACGGGTGGTGCCTTCCTCGAACTGCAGGGGCATCACGCCCATACCGATCAGGTTGGTGCGGTGGATACGCTCAAAGCCTTCCGCCACGATGGCTTCCACACCCGCCAGGGCCACGCCCTTGGCGGCCCAGTCACGGGAGGAGCCCTGGCCATAGTCGGCGCCGGCGATGATGATCAGTGGCTGCTTGCGCTCCATGTAGGTCTCAATGGCTTCCCACATGCGGGTCACCTTGCCTTCCGGCTCGATGCGGGCCAGGGAGCCCTGCTTCACATTGCCGTTCTCGTCCCGCACCATTTCGTTGAACAGTTTGGGGTTGGCGAAGGTGGCACGCTGGGCGGTCAGGTGGTCGCCCCGATGGGTGGCGTAGGAGTTGAAGTCCTCCTCCGGCAGGCCCATCTTGTGCAGGTATTCACCGGCGGCGCTGTCCATCAGGATGGCGTTGGACGGCGACAGGTGGTCGGTGGTGATGTTGTCCGGCAGCACCGCCAGCGGGCGCATGCCCTTGAGGGCCTTCTCGCCCACCATGCCGCCTTCCCAGTATGGCGGGCGGCGGATATAGGTGCTCTGGGGCCGCCACTCGTATAGGGGCTCACTGGCCGCCTGCTTGTCCCGGGTCAGGTCGAACATGGGGATGTAGGTGTCGCGGAACTGCTGCGGCTTTACGCTCTGTTTGACGATGGCATCGATCTCTTCATCGTCCGGCCAGATGTCCTTCAGGGTGACCGGGTTGCCGTTCTGGTCGTGGCCCAGCACATCCTTCTCGATGTCGAAGCGGATGGTGCCAGCAATGGCGTACGCCACCACCAGCGGCGGCGAGGCCAGGAAGGCCTGCTTGGCGTAGGGGTGGATGCGGCCGTCGAAGTTGCGGTTACCGGACAGCACCGCGGTGCTGTACAGGTCGCGGTCGACGATTTCCTGCTGGATCTTCGGGTCGAGGGCGCCACTCATACCGTTGCAGGTGGTGCAGGCAAAGGCCACCACACCGAAGCCCAGGTTCTCCAGCTCCGGCAGCAGTTTGGCTTCCTCCAGGTACATCTTCACAGTCTTGGAGCCCGGCGCCAGGGACGATTTCACCCATGGCTTGCGAGTCAGGCCCAGCTTGTTGGCGTTACGGGCGATCAGGCCCGCGGCCACCATGTTGCGGGGGTTGCTGGTGTTGGTGCAGCTGGTGATGGCGGCAATGATCACCGCGCCGTCCGGCATCTTGCCTTCTTCCTGCTCCCATTCACCGGCAATGCCACGGCTGGCCAGCTCGGTGGTGGGCAGGTGGGCGTGGGGATTCGACGGCCCCGCCAGGGTGCGCTCCACCTTGCTCAGGTCGAAGGTCAGCACCCGCTCGTACTCGGCCGTCTTGAGTGCATCGGCCCACAGGCCGGTATGCTTGGCGTAGGTTTCCACCAGCGCTACCTGGTCGTCTTCACGGCCGGTCAGCTTGAGGTAGTCAATGGTCTGGCCGTCGATGTAGAACATCGCGGCGGTGGCGCCATACTCCGGGGTCATGTTGGAAATGGTGGCCCGGTCGCCCACGGTCAGGCTGTCGGCGCCCTCGCCGTAGAATTCCAGGTAGGCGCCCACCACCCGTTCCTTGCGCAGGAACTCGGTGATGGCCAGGACCATATCGGTGCCGGTGATACCCGGGCGCAGCTTGCCCTTGAGCTCGACACCGACGATGTCCGGCAGGCGCATCATGGAAGCGCGGCCAAGCATCACGCTCTCTGCTTCGAGGCCGCCCACGCCAACTGAAATGACGCCCAGGGCATCTACCATGGGGGTATGGCTGTCAGTGCCCACACAGGTATCCGGGAAGGCCACGTGTCTGCCCTCGCCGTCCGGCCGGTTCTGGATGACCGGCGACATCTTCTCCAGGTTGATCTGGTGCATGATGCCGTTGCCAGGGGGAATCACATCCACATTACGGAACGCGGTCTTGGTCCAGTCGATGAAGTGAAAACGGTCGTCGTTACGACGGTTCTCGATCTCCCGGTTCTTCTCGAAGGCGTCCTTCTCGAAGCCGGCGTGTTCCACTGCCAGGGAATGGTCGACGATCAGCTGGGTGGGCACCACCGGGTTTACCTTGGCGGGGTCGCCGCCCTTCTCGGCGATGGCATCCCGCAGGCCGGCCAGGTCCACCAGGGCGGTCTGACCCAGGATGTCGTGGCACACCACCCGCGCCGGGTACCAAGGGAAGTCCAGATCCCGCTTGCGCTCGATCAGCTGCTTCAGCGAATCCGTCAGCATGGCCGGGTCACAGCGGCGCACCAGCTGTTCCGCCAGGATACGGGAGGTGTACGGCAGAGTGTCGTAGGCGCCGGGCTGGATGTCTTCCACGGCCTGGCGTGTGTCGAAATAGTCCAGATCTGTGCCTGGTAGGTTCTTGCGGTATTGGGTGTTCATGTGGGGGCTCTCTCAGGAAGCGGTGTTCGGTTTGTCCCCTCTCCCTTGAGGGGAGAGGGTTAGGGTGAGGGTGAAAGAGGCGTACCCTGGTGCTGGACGCTCCACCCTCTCCCCGGCCCTCTCCCCTCAAGGGAGAGGGGGTTAACCTGGTGCCTGACTTCATTCGGAGTCTGGCTGATACTAATGTTGTGCTTCGTCACATCCCCTCTCCCCTGGAGGGAGAGGGTTAGGGAGAGGGGGAAAACGGCATAATCTGGTGCTGGACGTTCCACCCTCTCCCCGACCCTCTCCCCTCAAGGGAGAGGGGGCGTAAGTCTCACACACGCAGTGTTACGGGCGCTCGTCAATCGGCACCCACTTCGAATCCGCCGGCCCGGTATAGTCGGCACTGGGGCGGATAATACGGTTGTTTTCCCGCTGTTCCTTCACATGGGCCGTCCAACCAGACACCCGTGACATCACGAAGATGGGGGTGAACAGTTCGGTGGGGATGCCCATGAAGTGATAGGCCGACGCGTGGAAAAAGTCGGCGTTACAGAACAGCTTCTTCTCCCGCCACATGACTTCCTCGCAGCGTACGGAGACCGGATACAGCACGGTGTCCCCCACTTCCTCCGCCAGCTTCTCGGACCACTTCTTGATGATGGCGTTGCGCGGGTCGGACTCCTTGTAGATGGCATGGCCGAAGCCCATGATCTTTTCCTTGCGCTCCAGCATGCCCAGCAGGCCCTTCTCTGCCTCGTCCGGGGTCTGGAACCTCTGGATCAGCTCCATGGCCGCCTCATTGGCGCCGCCGTGCAGCGGGCCACGCAGGGTGCCGATGGCACCGGTCACGCAACTGTGAATATCCGACAGGGTGGATGCACAGACCCGGGCGGTGAAGGTGGACGCATTGAACTCGTGCTCCGCGTACAGGATCAGGGACACGTTCATCACCTTCTCGTGCAGCTCGCTGGGCTTCTTGCCGTGCAACAGCTCCAGGAAGTGGCCGCCGATAGAGTCGACGCTGCTCTCGGTCTCGATACGCACACCCTCATGGGCGAAGCGGTACCAGTAGGTAATGATGGACGGGAACACCGCCAGCATTCGGTCGATCTTGTCGTCCTGCTCGCTGAAGTCCTGTTCCGTCTCCAGGTTACCCAGCATGGAACAACCGGTGCGCATCACATCCATGGGATGGGCGTCTTTGGGGATCTGCTCAAGCACGGTTTTCAGGGCCGCCGGCAGGCCACGCAGGCTCTGCAGCTTCTGCTTGTACCCGTCCAGCTCCTTGCGGTTGGGCAACTTGCCCCGCAGCAGCAGGTAGGCGATTTCCTCGAACTGGGCCTTCTCCGCCAGGTCGGCAATCTCATAGCCGCGGTAGGTCAGGCCAGCGCCGGATTTGCCGACGGTGCACAGGGCGGTTTCGCCGGCTACCTGGCCACGCAGGCCTGCGCCTCCGAGTTTCTTTGCTTCAGCCATGGGTCACTCTCCTCATCAGAATCTTGTTGTCGGCGTTGATCAGTTCTTTTTCTGGGCGAAAAGCTCATCCAGCTTCTGTTCGAAGTCATGGTAGTTCAGGAAGTCGTACAGCTCCGCACGGGTCTGCATGATGTCCACCACGTCCTTCTGGTCGCCCTTTTCCAGGATATTTTCGTAAACCAGCAGGGCCGCCTTGTTCATGGCCCGGAACGCGCTCAGGGGGTACAGCACCATGCCGGCGCCAGCTTCGGCAAGCTCGGTCTTGTTGTACAGCGGGGTAGCACCGAACTCGGTGATGTTGGCCAGCAGGGGCGCATCGATGGCAGCGGCGAAGGCCCGGTAGTCGGACAGATCGTGCACCGCCTCGGCGAAGATACCGTCGGCGCCGGCTTCAATACAGGCCTTGGCCCGGTCGATGGCGGCCTCCAGCCCTTCCTTCTGGAAGGCATCGGTGCGGGCCATGATGAAGAAGTCCTTGTCCACGCGGGCATCGGCGGCGGCCTTGATGCGGTCCACCATTTCCTCTTTGGAGACGATCTCTTTATTGGGTCGATGGCCGCAGCGCTTCTGGGCGACCTGGTCTTCAATGTGGATAGCGGCCACGCCGGCACGCTCCATCTCGCGAATGGTGCGGGCGATGTTGAGGGCCCCGCCCCAGCCGGTATCAATGTCTACCAGCAGCGGCAAATCGGTGGCGGTGGTGATACGCCGGGCGTCTTCCACCACGTCGTTCATGGTGGTCATGCCCAGGTCCGGCAGACCGAAGGAGGCGTTGGCCACCCCACCACCGGACAGATAGATGGCCTGATGCCCTACCCGCTCCGCCATCATGGCCGAGTAGGCGTTAATGGTGCCCACGATCTGCAGGGGGTTATTGTCGGCAAGGGCCTTGCGGAACCGGGCGCCGGGGGATGCTGGTCTGGTCATGGTGCTCTCCTCGATTTAAAGACTTTTGCCACGGAATCCACGGAATCACACGGAAAAAGGACATAGATAAAAAAGAATCTGGTGGCGGGGGCCTTCCACGTCTGAAGGCCACCCGCAGCCCATGTCTCTTTCGCTTTTCTTCCGTGTTCTTCCGTGGATTCCGTGGCTAAATTTCTTCTTTCTCTTCATAACAGCCCGTCAGATGTTCAACAGGCCATCGTTGATTTTCTGTTCAATATTCTTTCTGGCGGCATTGATGTGGCGTTTCATCAGGAACTCCGCCAGCTCGCCATCCCGCTGGGCGATAGCTTCCGCTATACGCCGGTGCTCACCCAGGGCACGGTGCGGCCGGCCGCTGGAGGTACTCAGCCGGTATCGGTACATGCGCACCATGTAGTAAAGATCACCCAGCAGCATTTGTGCGAGTTTGGCATTACGGCTGCCGGTGGCAATGCGATGATGGAAGTCGTAGTCGCCTTCCGCCTGGTAGTAGGCCTGGCCCTGGACTTCCTCGATCATGGCTTCATGGCTATCGAGGGTAGCCTGCAGATCGGCGATTTCCTGGTCGGTCATGCGTTCCGCCGCCTGGCGCGCGGCCAGGCCTTCCATCGCCTCGCGGATGCGGTACAGCTCCATCAGTTCATCCGCGCTGATGGACACCACCTTCACGCCGGCATGGGGCCGGCGCACCAGCAACCCCCGGGACTCGAGGCGGCCCAGGGCCTCCCGCAGGGGGCCGCGGGTCAGATTAAAGCGTGCGCACAGCTCAACCTCGCCGATCTTTTCACCGGGGGCAAGGTCACCCATCACGATGGCCGTTTGCAGACAATCGAAGGCTTCGTCGGCGCGGGTTAGGGGTTGTGGTGCGGCTGAAGTCATAGTTTTGTCGACAATATAATCAGAACTTGGTTAAAAAATACGCTCAACCCCAATTATTGTCAACAATCCTTAAGACTAAACCCTGATCTATTGTCAACACACCCGAAAGCACCATGTTGGTGCAAGAAAGGCCGGGCAGTACTATCCATCACGCCACACACCACCGCATGGAGAAATGGTAAAGCTCCCGCAACGCGCCAGTGTTTCCATTGGCGGGCGCAACTTGGTTACACTTGGCATGCTTTCTGATTGCCTATGGTTGAGCGCAAAGAAGCCCACGGAGAAGTTCTGGGTGCTTTCTGCCGGTGCGCAAAGCGCCAGAGGATATTCAGAGCTGGTTGAGTGGCTTCCCTACCCTCATTCAGGAAACTTTTACTAAGGATGTTATCGATGATCAAAAAATGCCTTTTCCCCGTTGCGGGTTACGGAACCCGCTTCCTCCCCGCCACGAAGGCCATGCCCAAGGAAATCCTGCCGATTGTGAACAAGCCCCTGGTTCAGTACGGGGTTGAGGAAGCCTCTGAAGCAGGCATCAACGAGTTCGGTTTTGTGACCGGGCGAGGCAAACGGGCGATTGAGGATCATTTTGATATCAGCTACGAGCTGGAACACCAGATTGCGGGCACCGGCAAGGAAGACCTGCTCACCTCCATCCGCGATCTGATCAACAACAATACCTTCGCCTTTACCCGCCAGAACGAGATGAAAGGCCTGGGCCATGCCATCCTCACCGGTCGCAACCTGGTGGGCGACAGCCCCTTCGCCGTGGTACTGGCGGACGACTTCTGTGTAACCCCGGAAGGCGAAGATGGCGTACTGACCCAGATGGTCAAGCTGTACAAGCAGTTCCGCTGTTCCATTGTGGCTATTGAAGAAGTACCCAAGAACGAAACCCACAAGTACGGCGTGATTGCCGGCGAAACCATGAAGGATGGCCTGTACCGGATCACCGACATGGTTGAGAAGCCCTCACCGGACAAGGCGCCGTCCAACCTGGCGATTATCGGCCGGTACATCCTGACGCCGGATATTTTCGAGATCATCGAGAACACCAAGCCGGGCAAGAACGGCGAGGTGCAGATAACCGACGCCCTGCTGGAGCAGGCCAGGAATGGTTGCGTGCTGGCGTACCAGTTCCGTGGCAAGCGCTTTGACTGCGGTTCAATCGAGGGGTTTGTGGAGGCGACCAATTACGTCTACGAGAACGTCTACCTGAAGAATAAGGAAAAGAAGAAGTAAGTCGTCAACGACCCAATAGCTGAAAGATCATGCGCCGGTTTTCTTCCGTGCTCTTACGGAAGCGGCGCAGTAATTCCGCTTCCTCCTCCGATGGCTGTATCCGCTGGAACTGTCGCTCCAGTTCATCCAGTGCACCGACCAGCTCATCACTGTTCGAGAATGCCAGCCCCGGCAACTGCAACTGCCCCGGGTTCACGCTGACCTCGGAGTCCAGCAGGGTTTCCAGCGGTGCTTCCAGGTGACGGCACAGGTCAATCAGCTCGTCCACCGCCGGGTAAAGACGCTGACGAGCGTCCACGTGTTCCCAGCGGGCAACGACCGCCGGATCAACGCCACACAGTTCCGCCAGGTCGCGACGGGACAACTGCCTTGCCTCCCGGGCGTCTTTCAGTCTCTGCCAGAATGTTTCCATGTAGCGCATGGCGATCTCCTGCCGGTAGTACGGCCTTTGGTTCGCGGTTGCGAAAGGCTGTTGGGCCCTACTTTATCCTTTACCGGATCATTCCGCGATAACCGGGTCACAACTGCGGATCATCCAGCACCGCGAGGTGGCCTATCCGGTTCTTACCAGTTCATTACAACCCATCTGGCCACGACTTTTCCATTGGCAGGGGTCTGTCTATGTCTTTAAAGTGAATCAATGACGATTTCTGACGTAAGTGTTCTACAGGGGCATAGGCCCGACCAAACCGGATGGAAAACACGAGGCATTGATGACTCCAGACCAGGCCTGGGAACTGATTCTGCAACAGCGACATCACCCCGACGAAGGCAGTGAGAACTGGCATGTAAGGCAACCCGTGAGCGACGCGGACTGGGCCGTACAGCTGCTGCAATTGTTCGGCCCATTGGTTCAGGCATTGCCGGCAAGCCAGCCGCAACAGATCATTGCCCAGATGGGCCAGAGCCTGGACGGCCGTATTGCCACCATCACCGGCAATTCCCGCTACATCAACGGCGAGGACGGGCTGGTCCACCTGCATCGGATGCGGGCAGTATCAGACGCAGTGCTGGTTGGCTCCGGCACGGCCAGCGCCGATAACCCCCGGCTGACCGTGCGACTGACCACCGGCCCCAACCCGGTGCGGGTTCTGGTCGACCGGCACCGCCGGGTACCCGAAGACCATCACCTGTTCAACGACGGTGCTGCACCCACCCTGCATCTGGTAGCCGGTCGTTTCAACCCCGCCACACTGCCGGCCACACTGTCGGCTGGCGTTTACGAAATTCCCTGCCTGAGTGATGAAGAGGGCCCTATCGACCCCACGGAGGTGCTACGGGTTCTGCTGCGGTTGGGGTTGAAACGGATCTTCGTGGAAGGTGGGGGGCAGACGGTTTCCACCTTCCTCAGGGCCGGGCTGGTCGACCGGCTGCATGTGCTGGTGGCGCCGATGATCATTGGCAGCGGCCAGCCGGCTTTCTCGCTGCCTGAGATCGACAGCCTGGGCGACGCCCTGCGGCCAGCGGCCAACATGGTCAATCTTGGCAGCGATATGCTCTTTGACCTGGATTTCTCCGGGCGTTAATCCGGGTTTTTACGGGCGTTAAACAGAAACAGGGCCCCGGGCAGTGACGACACCAGCACCAGCAACCCGTAGCTGACCGACAGTGCCACACCCTGCCCCGCTTCCAACCCGGCCAACGGCCAGATCAGTGCTGCCACGCCTTCGCGGACACCCCAGCCGGCAATGGTCAGGGGGATTACCATGGCCATCAGCAGCACGGTGCACAGGGCCAGCAGCAGCCAGGGATCCCGGCGGGCAATGTCCAGTTCCAGCCCCATGGCCAGACACCAGAACACCAGCAGATAACTGCCAATCACCAGCAACGATGAGATCAATTGCACCGGCAATGCGGTTCGGTTTAGCAAGGCATGGTTCAGGTCCTTCCGGAAACGGCGCCACCATTGCTGAACCGGTGGTGCCTGCAGCAGCGACCAGATCAGCAGGCCGGCCACCAGTAACCCCGGTATCAGGAACAGGCCCGGCATGGGCGGCCATTGGACCGACAACCCGATAACAAACAATGGCAGTGCCAGGAGCAGCAGCACGAGCTGACCGGAGAACCGCTCGATCATAACGCCGTGAATGGCCAGGGCGGTTTCGTTCGTATGGCGGCTGTGTCGCAGGGCCCTCCCCGCGTCGCCAACCACACCACCGGGCACCAGCTGGTTCACCATGGTTGCCAGGTAGTACTCACCGATGGCGTGTACCAGCGGGAGATGACCGCCCAGCCTTGCCACCGTATATCGCCACCGCCACGCGGAAATCACCACCTGCAGGGGCGTGACCAGCAGGGCCAGCAACAGCCACGGCAACGCCACTGACCGGAGCTGACCCTGAACCTCCTGCAGATCCACCCGCCAGAGCACCAGGGCCAGTACGGCCAGGGTGACCAGCCAGCGCCCGAAGGCCCGTTGGCGGGCGTTCACGATTCAGGCACCCCCAGCAGGTCGATATGATCCACCTCGATGACCAGTTGGCCCTGGTCCGCCTGCCGGGCTCGCTCCGCCAGCCACTGGTCGAGCCAGCGACTGTCGGGCGGGGAGTCTTTGGTCTCCGACAGGAGCTGGGCCCGCGCGGCCTCTACCCAGCCTTCCATGAGGGCTCTCTGCAAGGCGGACTGTGCGTTGTCCAGGTGCCATACGCTTGGCTCACTGGTCACCCTGTAGCCCATGCCTTTCAGTGCCCTGGCCAGATACTCGCTGGCGTCCGGGCCACAGGCAGCGCCGGTGCCCTTGTCACCGTGCTGGTGTTGGTTGACCCAGTGACGCAGCGCATCGTCGGCCCGGTGTTCGGGCAGCAACCGAAAATGCCCGGCGTAAGACAATACGATGAGCACCGCGGCCTGACGGTCCGCTGCTGCGCCTGCCAGCGCATCCAGCCAGTTGCGGGAGACCAGGTCAATCAGGGCGGAGGCGGTCAGCAGGTTCAATGGCCGTGGCAGACACTGCCCCAGGGTGGTCGCCTGCAGCCTTTCGACATGAATGATGGGGCCTGATTCGGTGCGGGGCACACCAGCGAGCAGACGGGCATCCTGGTCAAACAGGTGCCACTGGCAGTCGTCCTGGCCAGCGGCGGCCAGCGCACGGTTCAGGTAACGCCAGTTGGAGCCGGTGCCGGATCCGATATCGGCAATGACCGGGGCTGCTTGCCCCCGCGCCCGCAGCCAGCCGAGCGCCTGAAGGGTCAGCGCATCGGAACGGGCGGCATGATCTGCCGGCTCCCTCAGTGCAAGCCAGGAAGCATCAAAGTCGCTGCCGGTGGGTAATGCCTGCACAACGGCCAGGCGGAATTCTTCAGCGGCCTCTCGCCAGCTCCTCAACCGACCGGCACTGTCCAGGGCAGCCTTCCGCTGGTGGGTGAGCATCGCCGGGTGCCGTACACGTTCCTCAAGCAGCCCGGTCAGGGTTGCCACATCTCCGGCCGGATAGATCAGGCACCCGGGTCGGTCGGCCGTGACTGCCAGCGCGCCACCGTCTGACGAAATCACCGGCAGGCCGTGGGCCAGGGCCTCGTCAATAACCATACCGTAGCCTTCATACAGCGAGGGCAGGACAAACAGGTTGGCACGCCGGAAGGATTGCACGAGTGCAGGCCCGGAGAGCTCGCCGGTCAGTTGGATCTGGTCGGCCAGGCCCAGCGCTTCAATCTGCTGCCTGACCTCTGCCGCATAGTCCGGATCCCGCGACATGGAACCGGCCAGCTCACAGTGCCAGCCAGGCCCGGGCAGTTGCGCCAGCGCCGCCACAAGCTGGTGCTGGGCCTTGCGGGGTGACAGGTGGGCCAGGCACAGGATGCGCAGGTCGGTTGGTGTTGTAGGAACCCGTTCCGGCCTTTGAGCCGGACGCTGCACGCCCGGTGGTACGGTGGCGATACGGCCAGCGGGCACCTGGTAGCGCGAGAGGCCCGCTGCGGTGGTCTGGCTGGTGGTGATCACCCGCCGAACGGCGGCCAGTGCCCGCCGCTCTGTTTCAAAAAAATGCCGTTGCGTTTCCCCGCTGAGGCCGGTTTCATCCGCCAGTGGGTGATGAACCAGCGCCACCAGATTCAGGCGATGGCCATGACGTTCGGCGGCTTCCGGGCAGCCACCCAGGGCCAGGCCATCAACAATGGCAGTGGCATGGGCCGGCAAGGCGGACAGGGCGTCTTCCAGTGACTGACGGGCCTGCTGGTCGACATCGGGAAACCGGCCTGCCAGGCCTTTCAGCCTGACCGGCTGGCCGAGTTGCTCAAGGCCTTGCACGATTTCACGCACATAGCCGTAGCCGCCGGTCAGCTGCCCGGGGTCTCCCGGGACCATAACCGTCCACGGTGCCTCAGAGCTTGCCACGATAGCTGGCCCAGGCAACGTGGGATTCCGACAGGGTGACCACCATGCCACTCAGCCCTTTGGCGCTTTCCCCCAGCTGGCCGTCCTGGATAGCTTCCGCCATGCGGTCGAACACGTGGCGGGCCATGAATTCGGTGGTGGTGTTGTGGCCGTAGAACCGCTCGAGTTCATCCAGATTCTGCATGTTGATGGGAGCCAGCACCTTGCCGAGTACCTCGCTGGCCAGACCGATGTCCACCACCAGGTCGTTGTCGTCCAGCTCCGCGCGTTCAAAGCCTACATCCACCACATAGGTGGCGCCGTGGAGTTTCTGGGCGGGGCCGAACAGTTCACCATCGAAGCTGTGGGCGATCATTACGTGGTCACGAACGGTGAGTGTGTACATGGTGCGTCCTTGGTTCTCTGGAAATCAGGAATAGTGAATACGATGACACAGGGCATCGGATGCGCCGGCTGCCAGTTCCTCCATGACAGCGGGCAATTCGCTGAAGGAGCTTTCACCGGTGATCAGAACGTCCAGTGCGGGATCTGCCAACAGTGACAGGGCCAGGGTCATGCGGTCGGCATGGCTCCAGCGCGGGGCCTGCCGGGGGCTGACCTTCCCCACCTGGCTGGAGCGGAGCGTCAGCCGGCGGGAGTGGAAGGCCCCGCCCAGGCTTGCGGGTACCGCCTGCCCGCCATACCAGCTCATCTCGATAATGCGAGCCTCGTTATCGGCCAGGGCCAGGGCACTGTCAAGACCACCGGGGTGGCCACTGGTGTGGAATACCAGGTCATGGTCATCCCGGTCCAGGGAGCTGGCCCAGTGCACCCCGAGGGCTTCCAGCACCGCCCGCCGGCTGGGATTGGGATCGACTGCCGTTACCCGCGCCCCGGGGATACGGGAAGCCAGCCAGGCGACCAGGCACCCCACCACCCCACAGCCGACCACGGCGATGCGATCCCCCACCAGGGGGCCACCGTCCCACAGGCCGTTAATGGCGGTTTCCATATTGGCGGCCAGCACCGCACGTTCCGGCGGTACTGCCTCAGGCAGCGGGGTAACCGCCGCTGCCGGCACCCGATATCGTCGCTGATGCGGAAACAGGCAGAATACCGTCTTGCCCACCAGATCCACCCGACCACCGACCACCCGGCCCACATTCATGTAACCGAAGCGAACCGGCCCGGGGAAGTCGCCCTGCTGGAACGGCGCCCGCATGCGCTGGTATTCCGATTCCGGAACCTGGCCGTTGAAGACCAGCGCTTCAGTGCCACGGCTGATGCCTGAATAGAGGGTTTCCACCTCCACCCAGGGTTCCTGGTCCGCGTCGTGGGCCACCTGCCCCTCAGCAATCTCGCCATGGCCGTTACCCAGGGACCAGAACGCCGGTGAGGTTTCCATTGACGGTGAGGTCATAATCGCTCCATGCTCAGCGGTTACTACTGCCGGGGTGACCTTGGTGACGACCGATGCCGCTGAACCGGAACCCCGCATGTGGTGTATATATGGACATACAGCATAGCGTACGACAGGTAACGGCTATGGATTCTTCCCTTCGCGACAATGCCCTGGCCAGGGCGCCCTGGCGAGACCTGCTGCTGGCCGGCCTTGGCCTGGCGACGTTACTGGCACTAACCGGCTCCATGCTGGATCTGCCTGCCGTATCCGTCGCCGTGGCCGGCCTGCTTTATGCCAGCCTCGCCCTGTTACTCATAACCGGGCTGGCCCTGAGCGGCAGCTGCTTCGGCCCTGCGGACCGGGTGACCCTTGGCCGCGCGGTGCTGGTGCTGTTTCTGACCAGTCTGACCGTACAGCCCGGTTTGCTGCAGCAACACGCCTGGCCCTACGCCCTGCTCTGTCTGACCGCTCTGCTCATGGACGGAGCCGATGGCTATGTCGCCCGGCGCACCGGCACCGCCAGCCCCTTTGGCGCCCGCTTCGATATGGAGCTGGACGCCTTCTTCATACTGATGCTGTGTCTGGCTGTGATGGTACTGGGAAAGGCCGGCCCTTGGGTACTGCTGATCGGCCTCATGCGTTACGGCTTTGTCATGGCGGGCTGGTGCTGGAAGTGGCTCAGTCATCCGCTGCCCGAGAGTTTCCGCCGCAAGACGGTGTGCGTATGGCAACTGGTCACGTTAATGGTGGCATTACTGCCGCCAACGCCTGGCCTGCTGGCACGTTCTTCGCTCATAATAGCCCTGATCCTGTTGTCCTGGTCCTTCGCCATCGACAGCCGCTATCTGTATCAGCAAACCCGACAAGGAGCCCATGATGGTCATTCAACGGAAGACAGCTAACACGAAGGTTGCCGGCGTGGCAGCAGCACTCTCACTGGCGATCGGCAGCAACGCGGCGCTCGCGGAGCCAAAGAGCTACAAGATTGACGACAACCACTTCTCGGTTACCTTTGAAGTGGATCACCTGGGCTACGCCTCGGTCATCGGCATGTTCCTGGAAGGCAAGGGCCAGTTCGAATACGACGCCGAAGCAAAGGATGTGACCTCCGGCAAGGTGGTATTCCAAAGCGCCAGCGTGTTCTCCAACCACGAGAAACGCGATGAACACCTGCGTAAGGACGATTTCCTGCACGCCGACCGCTACCCCGAGATCACCTTCGAGGTCACCAACTTCGAAACCACCGGCGACAATACCGGCAAGCTGACCGGGGATCTGACCATGCTCGGTCAGACCCACCCGGTCACCCTCGACGTTACCCTGAACAAGGCCGCGGAGTACCCCATCAGCCATGAGGAATACACCCTGGGCCTGTCCGCCAGCACCACGATCCAGCGCAGCGACTGGGGCATGGACTACGCGCTGGATCCGTTGATGGTCGGCGACGATGTGCACCTGCGCTTCGAGTTCGAGGCCATCGAGGACAACGGCTGGCTCTGATTGCTGTAGCGGATATTACAGGCGTGGTTCCGGCATCCTTCGATTAGCTCAGGGGTTATGAGCATGCTAAACTCCGCGCCCTGATTTTTCGGATACACTCGGTGCCATGGCCCTTTCCAACGCCAACAAGTCTGACCTGCTACTCGTCTTCGTGACCCTGCTGGCTGCGTTCAGCTGGGCCTTTTCCAAGGAAGCGGTGCTGCTGATGCCACCGCTGATGTTCATGTCCCTGCGTTTCCTGATGGCGGGCGCCATCCTGGCCTTGCTGGCCCGGCGGCAGCTGACGCGCCTGAGTGTGCAGCAGATCCTTCGCGGTGCGCGGGTTGGCCTGGTCTTCGGCTCCGCCATGAGCTGCTGGGTGATGGGCATCTGGCTTGGGGTCAACCTGGGCGAGGCGGCCTTCATTGTCAGCCTTGCGGTGGTCATTGTTCCCGTGATTGCGCGTATCTTCTTCCGGGAAGAGCAACCGCTGAGCACCTGGCTGGCCCTGCCCGTGTCCGTCTGTGGCCTGGCGCTGCTGTCGCTGGAGAATGGCTTCCGCCCGGAAAAGGGGCAGCTGCTGTTCGTGGTCGCCGCCTTTATCTTCGCCACCGCGTATATCCTCACTTCACGCACGGCGAATACCCGCACGGTGGTGACTCGCAGTGGCGAGAGCGTCACCAAAGAGCGGGTTCCTGCGTTACCCCTGACCACCCTGAGCATGACCACGGCCGGCCTGCTCACCGGAGCGATCTCCCTGTTTTTCGAACAGTGGCAGGCCACGTTTGCCGGCTTCACCGGTGAAATGTTCTGGTGGTTGTTCGCCAGCGCCACCATTGGCACCGCCTTCCGCTTTCTGGTGCAGACCTATGCCCAGAGCCTGTCTTTCCACAGCCACGGCGTGGTGATACTGGTGCTGGAGCCAGTGTGGGTTGCCCTGATGGCATGGGCCTGGTTCAGCCAGACCATGACGCCCACCCAGATCGCCGGTTGCGGCGTAATCCTGCTAGCCCTGCTGATCAATCGCTGGACCGAATTGTCCAGGGCCCTGCGCACCTGGCTGCGCAAGTCCAGCCGCGCCCGTCGGATCGCCCGCATCCGCTCCGCCCGGCAGCCCTGAAACCGCCGCGAAAAAGTGCCGGAAAATGGTTGACCACAGGGGCCCGGATCAGTATATTTCCACCCCGTTGCACACAGGACCATAGCTCAGTTGGTTAGAGCGCTGCCTTGACATGGCAGAGGTCGGCAGTTCAAATCTGCCTGGTCCTACCAATATTTGCGAATAAAGCCAGTGACTTACGAGAAATCGTGAGAGCTGGCTTTTTTCGTTTGGCAATACTTTCGCAATACTTTCGCAAAACGATTTACTTATACAGTGGTCTGTTTAGAGTCCTATATTCAGCAACCTGCCAACTATCCGATGATGCGCGGAGGGTTGTTGCACGTTAAAATCCTGCCGTCCCGACAGGATTTATCTAACGCTTAGCCCGGTCTCGAAAGAGCCAGGCTTTGTTGTTTCTGGAATACAGCCTTTCTCGTCACCGTTTCTCAAGCGCTTGGAAATAACGTCACCACTCGGTCACCGTTTCGCGTGTCTCTGAAACATCCCATTTGTGAGGAACGGCTCCACCATTCGGCCGAAATCCTCACCGCCCATTTTCTCAAAATCCCGCTCTAATTGCCTGCGGCGCAGGCGTTCTTGCTTTAACTGTTCCTGCAACACCTGATTGTGCAGGAATAGCAACCCAGCCAGATCGCTCACACGCGACGATTCCCGTGCTGTCCTAGCTAGGACACCTTTTAATTCAGAGCATTGCTCACGAAGCTCCAGAGGACTCTCCCCGAGACCAGAATCTGGCAAGGTTAATTCATCCAGATACTTCAGCATCTTAGCCCAACACACCTGAGCATCACCGAGCAGGCGGAGAGCATCCTTTTTTGCGGCTTCACCATCGGCCGTCCCTGACCGAATATCCCGTTGAAGAATGTGGCAATCCGATTCAAACCGCTTTTGCTGATCCTCAAGGCATGAAACAAATCCCATGACAGCACTCCCTTCTTGTTGTGTTCTAAAAACATTACCAACAGAAAGTGACATGGCCCTGCACGAGTTGTGGCGAATAATGGCAATCGTGCCAACACCGAATTCTGAGCGCTAGCACGCCGCTGATTTCCAGCAAATATTACGGACGAAAACAGGAGTGATGTTATGAAAGTCCTGAGACTGGCAGGAGCGATCGAGAAAACCGGTCTAGCAAGATCTGATCCAGAACCTCAGAAGCGGCCAAACGGGCAAGATCATTCCTCCGATAAGCAACGACATGGGCTTTGGATCCAACGAATAATTTCTGATATCCCAAAGCAGTGTCGCGACACCTATGCCGAGCAGAATATTCGCCGGTACCCCATAGTCGGCCAGCCACGCCCAGAAAAACATTCCAATGAGCATGAGCAACATTCCGTTGATCATCTGGTTTAAGGATTCCGGTTCAAGAAAAGTCCTCAGCATGCTTTAACCCCACAAAACGTCGGATGCGTCCCATAGTTTCGGAGTCCATCATACCCGCGAACAGGTATTGTCCTAATTAGCCTGCTCGCCTCCTTACAGAAGCACCGACGTACTTGGTGCTTTTGGCAATTACTGTATGCTAGCTGAAAAAGCAAGGTCAGCCAGCGGTGCCTAAAAACACTGGCGGCACGCCACGAAAAACCTCCTTTCGGGGGCGTGCATTCTTTTCCTTTATAAAAGCCCGCTCAGAACCGCTCTAGCTCCAGCTCTTAGTCATCAACTGCATAAAATCTCGCCGTGAGAGCACATCCGAGCAATTTCGCCAGTCTTTCTCTGAGGGCTGCATAGTCGTCGTGTAACGAAGATCGAAACCGGTAGCTGTTTTCTGGGCATTGATATATTCATCCATTTTCTCGCCAAGAGTTTCGATGTCGTCAATCCACTCATCCTTGATCGTATCTGGCAGCGATCCGAACAGGTTGTACCGGTCTCGCATTCTTTCTGAGAGCTTTTCGTAAACCGTCTCGTCAACCGTGTTCTCATTCACTAAGTTGAGCATATCCACTTTTTCACGCACTTGCCCGAAGCGCTTGATGCGTCCGATACGCTGTTCCAGACGGGTTGGGTTCCATGGAAGGTCTACATTGATCAAGGTGCCAAGCGTCTGTAGGTTGAGACCCTCACATGCGGCGTCCGTCGCCACCATGATACGTATCTCATGCTCAGCGACGCTCTTTTTGAGCACTTCTCGTTCACTGTATACGCTATCGCCTCTCTGATAGAGGCGACTTCTTCCTGCACCCGCATACAAGCCAATGGCTTCATCTGGGTAGCGACTTGCCAGAACATCAGCCATCCACTTAGCGGTATCATAGTACTGGCTAAAAATGATGACGCCGTGATCAAGCCACTTCTCGCTATCCAGGTAATGAATCACTGCGCTCACTTTAGGGTCGTTCTCGATACGCTCCAACCGTTCGATAAGACGCTGCAGGACTACGCGCTCTTCTCCCGACTCCAGAGTCAGATCAACTTCGGCATCATCGCCCTCTTCATGCACTGTCCGTCCTTCGAGGAGCATGCGCGACGTACTGAGGCCGGCAGCGATACTTGAGCAAATGCGCTGCTCCATCAAATTCTTCATGAAGCCGCCGCCCTTACCGCGTTTGGCCAACGCTTTGCCAAAATTTCGAGCCTCAACATAAGCCTGACGAAAATCCTCACTGGTGCGCAGTGCGTTTCCCTCAAACAGAGCATTAAATTGATGGACCTTTTTAGCAAGAGCAGCATCCGGATGGATGTCCACGCCCACCTTCGTGAGCAACCCAGCATCCTCCAATGCCGTTCGCTTCCGGAGCACTATGTGGCGAACAAGAGGGTTTTCACGCTGAAAAAAAGTCGCTCCAGCTATCCCTCTGTGCAGCTCTTCCTCCAGATCATCTCGCGCATCTGTACTCAAATCTGTGAAAGGCTTAGATGTTTGCCACTCATCATGAGCACAGCCAAGATCTTGCCTCATTGCGCTGTACAATCGGCGCGCCCGCGGTTCCTGAGTTGAGTCTACAAATGGGAGTGGAGAGCGAAGAAGTTCCCAAGCAAACGAGGGCTCAACCACCTCCTGTTCACCGGCTAGAATAGGCAATACCTCTTTCGGGCGGTGCCATTTCGCAAAGTCATTTCCCAACACGAACTGCCCTTTGCCCTGGTGAAGAATGCTCATGAGATCCCACAAGTCTTCAGACCGTGTCTGGATGGGTGTCGCTGTCCCCAACAGAACATGATCTGCCCTGGAAGCAATTTCCCGCATGAACGCAAGAAGCTCGTTAGGAGTTCCAGCATCACGACCAAAGCCTTGTCGACTGCGTGCCTTGTGTGCCTCGTCCAATATCACTAAGCCAAAGCGCAGACCAAGCAAGTATTGCTTCTCAAGAGAGTCTCGAACCATCAAACCAGTGGATACAATCCCGATACGTAACGGGCATTTCGCAATTTGCTCCCGGCCAGCTGGAGAAATGGTGCGCTCATCATGGTCAAGCCAGGCCTTTCTCTGTGTCTCCCAGCGAGCACAGGGAATACCGAGTTTATCGATCATCTCGGTCTGCCACTGCTCACAAAGCGTGGCAGGAGCAAAAATTACTACCGGCCGACGAACCTTCTGCTCTTTGTCGCCAAGGAGACATAACGCCAAAGCGGCAGTAGCAAGAGAAAGCGTCTTCCCCAGGCCGACTTCATCTGCCAACAAAAGACGCACAATGTTGTGGTTTCGATAATGGCGTAAAGATTCAGTTATGAAACCCTGTTGCCATGGCTGAAGCGAGAGACCTTCTCTGTAAAGAGGTGACTCAACCAGTGCCGCTGGCGCCACATCCTCATCATCTTCGATATCTTCGAAACCAACTTCTCGACGATCACCCCGTCTGCGAACTTCGCGAATAACGGCTTCTGGCAGTGGGCGCGCCGCATTCCACAGAAAATCAAACTCCTCTTCGATCCACGCCACACCCTCGGCTGACTCGTCTTCCCAAAGAATCTCGTAGTGCCGTTGCCATCCACTGCGCGTTTCATTCATCGACCCGATGAAGCCGAGTTTGCGACCGTCCGCTAGCTGAATCACTCCTGCTTTGCCGTGTAGAAAGCCGCAGACGCTATCTGGAGCCACCCGCACGGCTTGACCATGCTTCGATAAAAATGAATCGAGACGACGGTACCTCTCTCGATTGAGCAAAGCTTCAGCCTCTAAGCCCTGCTCATTCCAGCGCCCAAGCATTTTGGATTGCCTCAATTGGGCAATCTTCAGATCATCCGGGTGAATATCGACGTTGCAGACGATCTTGACTTCAGGGATGGTTTCCAAAAGCTCGTCGGCTACTTCGAACAGTGAGCTGGTGAAATAACCAGCAATACGCTTGTAGCTTCGAGCCCCCTTTAGGTGCTCAAGTAAAAAAGAGCTGTCCAGTCGATGGGTGCGCGACGAGAACCGGCGAATCGTCATAGCTTACCGTCCATGCGACCTCATTATTGGCCCAACGCTCTCAGGTTCTTAAGCCGTGCACCGAGAACCTCAGCTGCCTCTTGCACTGCCGTGTCTGTTGCCTTTTTTTCGATAAATCTAAGCATATCAATTAGTAACGGACGGACCTCCATAAAATCCGGCAATTCTTGTTGGAATTGGTGAATAACCGCCTGGGGCTCTACTTCTTCAAGAATTTGCTGCAATCCGATGAAAATACGACCCAACCACGTTGCACCAATTTCAGTGCTATCGGTAAGCTCTCGCGACGAAAACTCGGTTACCTGCTTTAACCGAGATCCGTTAGCCTTCATTTCACCCATTACCTTGGAATAATCCTGGACCCGGAATGCCTTTGCAAAATTCTGATAATTGTCGAGTTTCGACGCCCCAGTGGTCTCCATATCCATCATTCGTAAATAGAAACGTTGCATACCGGATAATCGCGCCCACGTGGCGGAGCCTAATCCCTCTGGCACTAAGAGACTGTTAGCCGCTTCAGCTGCCTGTTGAACGATTTCATCTACAACGGTGGTCTCTCCCCTTGTACGCGGGCGGATTGCAAAACTTGTAACATCCTCACCACCGATAGATGTATAGGCCGTCAGAACCTTTAGCGCGGCCGCATAACCTGCCATCTGCAGGTCAGAGTCATTGAAAACGGATTCGCCGTGTTTATCCTTAACTTCGTCGTTGATATGCATCATAGATTCAATCTGGCGTTGAACCTCCGTGCGCACGGCCGGAAGAATGCGCTGTTTGAACCCGGCTCGGTCACCGGCCGAGCGCTTGCGGAGCATCAAAGTTACCGTTCCCTGTACGTACCCACCTTTTTTTAATTCAGAAGTTGTCTCTGTGGCGATATACCAAGCCGCCACGACTTGGAGCCCTGCAGCCCAGAATATACCTACCATATCGGACCATACGCCGGTGTCCTGATGAGTAAACATTACACACTGCATTCCATTATCGGGCATGTGTTTTGCCATCGCCAAATAGGCATTTACCATTCCACGCCGGAAATCATCACCCGAGCCTTTGATTGCAAACGCCCTCCGGGAATCCCAAGTCCATTCGTCAAATGGTGCAGGCGGGTCCTTTCGTAACCATGCAATAAAAAATTCCGTAATTTCATGATAATGCACTGCATCAGCGTATGGAGGATCTGTTATCCAAAGGTCGCAATCCTTGCCGATGGTATCGGAAGCGGCGCATTCGACCCTAGATTCCGCTGGAAAACCGAACGAGCGCTTGGGGAACTTATTGGGAGCAAATGCGAATGCTCTTGACCCATAATTATTGAACGTATTTAACGCCTGATTCGTAAAGACTCCACCTATCCATATTTCCTCTGAGCGCGAACCTGCTCCGCCGGGTTTCATTGCACATAAACGAGAGAAATAATTTACAAGTTCAGCCAGGTACAACTGGGCGACAGGATCCTGCTTTGCATATTCTTTATATTTTGCGAGGTAAAGAATGTTCCGAGCATTGAACAAATGGTGCCAATAAGTCCAGCCACGTGTTCGAATCGGTTCGTCTGTTTTGTCACCTGGCTCTATAGCCATGTCAGGCACTAATCCCCTTGATTGCCAAAGATCGAGGTTCTCCGTAACGATCTCCTCGACCTTCCGTTCTCGCTCCAAATCACTCTCGGTTACGGATGCAAAAAAAGTAGAAGGTCGCCACTTATGCAAAGTGTCTCTATGCATCCAGTAGATGCAATAAAGTCTTTCACGAAAGATATCGTCCGGCTGGGGCATAAAATCACTTTTTTCCCAGCGGCGTAGACGGTTGGTTGTATAGCCCCCAGGCGAACGAAAGTCTCCCCGAAGAGTCTTAACCGGTGTTTGATAAGTTCTACCGTCAAGATCGTATATCAAAGCACCATTTCGTACGGTACCTTTCTCGGCTGCTTTCATTTCAGCTTTTGAGACGCCATTGATGACTTCAATATCGAAGCGTTTATTCGCGTGGTTTGGAACCAGTTTGGCTATAACCTGGCGAGTTTTGGAAATCACCCAAGAAGGAGCCATCGGCACCAGCCAACCAGTTTCCGGACACCTTGTTTCCAAGCAGTAAAGATATGCTTTTGCGCGATTGCCCTGTTCGTCGTGCTCAACGCCGAGCTTTGTAATCTCTGCATCCACGGCATCAAAAATTTTCCGCTGAACTTGTTCAAGCTCATCGCGTTTTTCTGGAGAAGCGCCAATGATGTTTAGAGCCCCCCAGGTAAGCATGCAAGCTATTGGATTCAGATCTGAAGCGAAGGTCTCGCAGCCAAGACGTGCCGCTTCGAATGGGATAGAACCGCCCCCTGAGAAGGTGTCACCCACGCGCGGTCGATGACCAAAGCGTAAAATTCCGAGTTGTTCAACCAATTCCTGAAAAGAGCTTGCATTGATTCCCAGTCGTGAATAGTGCTGGTTAACCTCAGGCCAAACTGAAGAATAAAGCCAATCTTGGTTGACCTCTTCCGGTCGTTTACATAGAGATGCCTTATCCTCGTAATTGCCAAACGTTCCGGTAATCCCCCCGAAAAACAGCGGTGATCAAAAGTAGAATTTTCCGTAAGCTACACGCAGGGAGATTCTGCATGAAGAGGTCACGTTTTTCCGACAGCCAGAT
>NZ_JBHSDI010000063.1:0-136908 GCF_042651045.1 Marinobacter lacisalsi | reverse complement strand
TTAAAGCCCAGGTTGTAATCACGCTGCGTGCGCTTCTTCCGGGTGGGAGTATCGTTGCCCATCTGCTCATTCTCCAGATGACAACGTATTTCAGGACGGGACAGAAAATCAAAAAAGGCCAACCTTTCGGGGTTGGCCTTTTTTGGTTTCGGGGGTGCCGCCTGTGGTAAGCTGACACTTGTCAGGATTTGAAAGTGCTCACCAAAATTACCGCTACAGGCAGCCAATGAATAATAAAAAAACCGACAAGCATGCCATCAGGAAACTCCCGGAAGAACTGGTCGAAGCCCCGGTCGACGGCATCCAGAACACGTCACTGGTAGAACAGCGTCGTGACCAGATCTGCGACGCCGCCCTTGAGCTTTTCCTGCAGAAGGGTTTCGCCTCTACCACGATTCGCGACATCTGTGCCCGCTCCGGGGTCAACCAGGCCAGCATCTACGACTACATTGCCAACAAGAACGACATCCTGCGGCGGCTGCTGAACAAGCTCTGGTTTCGCTCCGGGGCACCAAACCTGGATGAGTTACTGGAAAACCAGCCGGAAAGCGCCACCTTTGAACAGCTGGTCGCGCTCTATCTGACAGAATCCTGGAGCAAGAAGCGCAAGGGCACCCTGCTTGCCTACCGAACCGTGCCTCACTTGCAGAAGGCAGACCGCAAAGCCATGCGACGGCGGGATGAAATGGTCATCCACGCGCTTGCCGACAAGCTACGCATACGTACGGCGCTGCCGGCGGACGACTACCGTGTTGACGTGATTGCCAACCTGATTATCTATCTGGCCGGCTTTGGCCCCATGCGGGACTGGCTTCATCAGGACCTGACCCAGGAGCAGATCGTCAGTGCCGTGGCGGCGGGCGTCAATGCGATGGTCGAACAACTGGCCAGTTCTAACACGGAGGGCGCTTCGTCGACGTAGCGGGGTAGCTTGGCGGGCGGGGAAACGAAATGGGGCCGCTGCGAACCCCCGCCCAGAGGCGGAGGCTCGCGACACTACCGACTTAAAGCCGGGAACTGAAGCCTTCCAGACCTTCCGTGTGCCTATTGAAGATTGCCATGAACTCTTCATTGTCGGCATCAGGAACAATCCTCTTGTCCCTGGCTTCTTCCAGGGCCGCCTTGCGGGCCTCGATCCACCGATCCATTTTCTCGATGGATGCCTGGTTGGCCGCTTCGTCCTCTTCCGTCCATTCGCCGATTTCTTTCAGGTAGCGGACGGTACCTTCATGCACAGGAACGGATGACCGGTCCATATAATCCCTGAACACATCGAGACTCATGCGGGTTGCCAGCGGATGGGTACCCTTATAATCGTCATAGGACTCATGGAACCACTTGGCCAGGGTGTAGGCGAAGTCCGCATCGGCATCAGCCGGTGATGCGTAGATGAAGTTGGAGGTCAGACCATCCACCCCCTTGGCCGTGGAAACCCCGAAGGTGATTTCGGCAGGAATGGACATCGGGGAATACTCCATAAAACCTTCCCAGCCCTCTTGGTTATCCAGGTCCATAGGCAGCCAGCGGATGCCGCCCGGGGCGCCTTCCATTTCGGACAGGACCGAACTGATCGGCGAGCACCAGGCGACATCCGCCTTGCCCTCAACCACGGAACGGCAATTCTCCACGTAACTGCTGGCCGGTACGTAATCGAAGGTTTCCTCCGCTTCCTCCGGGCTCAGCCCCAGGAACGCAGGCATGGCCTTGCGCACCGTGGTGGTCATGGGGGGAGAGAAGACCCCCTGGGCAACCTTGACGTCGCCGGACTTGAGATCCTCCATGGTTTCCAGGTCTGAATCGCCCGACACCACGAAGCCCCAGGGCGTGTCATTGTGGTGCCATATCATGCGCTGGGCCACGGGTTTGGTGCTCGCGTAGCCGTCGATACCCTCAATCTGGTAACGCATTTCGGCGGCGGTGACCGAGCTCAGGGTAATGTCCCGACGTTCGGTCAGGCGCTTGTAGCGCTGCATTTCGCTGTCTTCCGGCACAATGCGGGCCGCCTTGTCGGTCTGGTCCTGGTAGATGGCAGCCCAGCCATTGGTAGACGCGAAACTGCCGGTCTGGGTGCCGGGGGTGCCGATCACCAGAAGCCGGGGCAACGCATCGTTGTTGGCCTGGACTCCGGCTGACCCCATCGCCACGCCAAGACTCAGCAATGCGGGCGCAAGAAAACGACGTTTCATAGTTGTTCCTCCACAGTGTGTGTTGTTCTTATTGGTTTATTGAAAGGGGCGACAGCGCTCTCCTGAGCTGCCGCCCCGCCCTTCAGGCTAAGACCGGGCCGTTACGGTTCTCCTTCCAGACATAAGCCACCAGCAGTATCGCCAGGGCGCCACTGATGATCGTGGTCCAGAAACCCGGGAAGCTGAAGGCGAAGCCCACCGCCAGCAGCGGCATACGAGCCAGCCCGGGCACTTTACCGGCCCCCAGCAGGTAACCTTCGAGCCCACCGGAGATCATCATGATGCCAATGATGATTGACGGCAGCACATACAGCAGCGGCGTCAGGTCCCCCTGGAGCACCAGCGCTGGCTGGAACAGGAAGAACAGCGGGATGAAGTAGATCACCACACCCAGGCGCATGGCGGTGAAGCATGTCCTCATGGGTTTGGCGCCGGCGATGGTGCCGGCCAGGAATGCCGCTGCGCCCACCGGCGGGGTGATGGCAGACAACATGGCATAGTAGATAATGAAGAAATGCACCGCGATGGTATCAAGGCCACCCACCTTGATAATGGCTGGTGCCAGGGTGACCGCCAGGAAGATATAGGCCACGATGGCCAGCCCCGCCATGCCCATGATGAAACAGGCCAGAACCCCGAAGAAAATAATCAGGTAAAGGTTGCCGCCACCGAGTGTAACCAGACCGGAGGTTACCGAGCCGGTTACGCCGGTAATCGTGAGAGCACTGACCACGAAGGCAATAGGCAGGATGATGGCTGCGGTCTGGGTGACCAGAACACCAATCTGCCGGGTGGCATCAAAAAGCCTGCTCGGGGTCATCCGGGTACCCTTCTGCAGGAAGGACAGCCCGATCATCAGCAGGCAGGCATACCAGGGGGTGTAATACTCCCAGCGCATATACAGCAGCCCCCAGATCAGGAAGACCATGACCGACAGGAACGGCCAGCCCTTCATCAGCACCTTGCGGACAGAAGGCAACTGGTCTTTCGGCAGGCCCTCCATGCCCGTGCGGGCCGCGTAGGCATCTACCTGCAGGAGCAGGCCGAAATAGAACAGCAGCGACGGCAGGATGGCCGCGATCATGATGGTGGCGTAGTCCACGCCGATGGTGATCGCCATGACGAAAGCGATGGCACCCATGACCGGCGGCATCACGGCACCCCCCATGGAAGCGCAGGCCTCGATAGCGCCGGCATAGTGGGCCGGATAGCCCACACGTTTCATGGTCGGAATGGTGATGGACCCGGTGCCCGCAATGTTGGAAAACACAGAGCCCGACAGGCTGCCCATGAAGCCGCTGGCCACCACGGCCACCTTGGCCGGCCCGCCCCGGTAACGACCGAAACTGGCGTTGGCGAGGTCAATAAAGAAATTCCCGGCACCCGTGGTCAGCAACACGCCGGCAAACACCAGGAAGCCCAGAATGATTTCGGCCACGATCTTGGTGGTAATCCCCATCATGCCTTCTGCCCGGAAGACGTGGGCCTCGATCATGTACTCGAACTCGTAGGGAATGCCCATCAACAGACCCGGGAAGTAGTCAGCCACCAGCGGATAGGTACCCAGCAACAGCACCACCAGCAGGAAGGGTATACCGCCACTGCGACGGGCCAGTTCCATCATCAGCAACCAGACCACAATCCCCAGGTAGAGGTTGCTCCAGCCGGCCTGCACCATGTCCCAGGCATTCATGGCAAAGTAGAAACTGATGGCCAGCACCACGACCACGGCGATCATGTCGTAGAACGGGATTTTCGTCTGACCCTTGCGGGCCGGAAGTGCTATGAAGGCCGCGGCAGCAAAAAAGCCGATAAAGGCCCAGTAATACTCGCCTTCCAGTAGTCGTGTACCATTCCATGTGAAGCCGAAGATGTAGGCCAGCCCGGCCAGCAATCCGCAGATACTGAGAACGACGAAGACAATGCTTTGCCAGGAATACTTGTCGCCAAGACGGGTGACTTCAGAGCCAGCCGCCGGAGACGTATTGTCCACCGCTGATGAATGAGTCATACGAATCGGTTCTTGTGGGTCTCAAGGGTATATGTAAGCCGATGCGGCCCGGGGCGGAAAACAAGCTCCCGCCCCGGCTCGACACGAAAGTAATTACAGGCGTGAACGGAAGCTTTCCAGACCTTCGGTGTGCTTGTTGAAGATCGCCATGAATTCCTCATTGTTATGACTGGCCTCTACCCGCTTGTCCCGGGCCTCTTTCAGGGCAGCCTGACGCGCCTCGATCCACCGGTCCATTTTGGCAATGGCTTCCTGGTTCCAGGCTTCATCCTGCTCGGTCCAGACGTCGATTTCCTTCAGGTAACGAACGGTTCCGGCATGAACGGGCAGCGGTGACCGGTCGAGATAGTCACGGAAGATTTCCACGTCCATGCGGGTTGCCAGCCCATGGGTGTCCTTGTAGTCGTCGAAGCTCTTGTGGAACCACTTTGCCATGTTGTAGGCAAAATCCTCATCGGCATCGGCGGGAGCGGCGTACAGGAAGTTCGAGGCCAGGCCGTCTACACCTTTGGCGGTTGAGACGCCCATACTGATTTCGGTAGGAACCACCATTGGCCGGTATTCAAGGAATCCGTCCCAGGCTTCCTTGTTGTCGAGATCCATGTTCAGCCAACGGATACCGCCAGGGGCACCCTCCATTTCCGACAGCACGGAACTGATCGGGGCGCAGTAGGCGACGTCGGCCTTACCTTCCACCACAGAGCGACAGTTCTCGACGTAACTGCTGGCGGGAACAAACTCCAGCAGCTCATCGGTCTGTTGATCCGAGAGCCCCAGGTAGGCCGGCAAGGCTTCCTGAACCGCAGTGGTCATGGGCGGAGAGAATGCACCCTGGGCAACCCGTACCCCGCCCTTCTTGAGATCCTCCATGGTTTTAATGTCAGAGTCGCCGGCGACCACAAAGCCCCAGGGCGTGTCGTTGTGATGCCAGACCACACGCTGGGCCACGGGTTTCGCGCCCGCGTAGGCGCCGATACCTTCCACCTGGAATCGCATTTCAGCAGCCGAGACCGAACTCATGGTGATGTCCCGGCGATCAGTGAGCCGGCGGTACCGCTGGGTTTCGCTGTCTTCAGGCACTATACGGGCCACAGTGCCGGTTTCGTTCTGGAGCACGGGCGCCCAGCCATTGGTGGAAGCAAAGCTGCCACTGGACGTTCCTGGCGTACCGATAACCAGAAGACGCGGCAGGTCATAGTCTTCGGCCTGGACCGCACTGGCAGTGAAGCCAATGGCCAGAGCTGTTGCCATGGAAAGCATTGAACGGGGAAAACGGGGAGTGCTAAAGCTACGCATGATTGGGTCTCCGTAGGACTCTTGTTGTTATCTCAACGAATGAAAAACTTCTCAACCGGTTGTTATTAAATGCATATTCCGGATTTTTCCTGAACCTTTGTCAGCACCGGAACGACGCCACGGCATTTTTTGCCAATGGCATCTTTTCACATCCTGACAGGTGTCAGGCTAGAAGATCACCCTATATTGGTCAATACTCAATGTGACCTCAATTCGCCTTATCCGTTCCTCAAGTTATAAATCTTGACAGGAGGGCCGCGCGCGACTTAGCGTTCCCTGACAAGCGTCAGGATAATAACCAATGAAAAGCCGGGTGTTCCCATAATGACTCCGAACAGCAAGCCGATGGCTTCGACCTCTCTCACATCTCCCATGTCACGGGATGAAGCCATCAATCACGTCGTCAACACCGACCCTCGCTTCGCGATCGCCCAGACTACCTTGTGGGGAACCCCATTCACGGTTTTTGCCAATGCACCGGACAATCTGCGCACGTTGCTGCAGGAGGCGGCAGGCAACTATCCGGATCGGGAGTTGCTGGTCTACGGTGAGCAACGGTGGAGCGCCAGTCAGTTCGCCTCTGAGGTGAACCGCACCGCCCATATGCTGGTGTCGGAACTGTCTGTCCAGCCCGGTGATCGGGTTGCCCTTGCCATGAGGAACTACCCGGAAATGCCGGTCCTGTTGATGGCCATCGTGTCCGTCGGTGCGGTCGTCGTGCCACTGAACGCCTGGTGGTCCGGCGAGGAACTGGCCTTTGCCATCAGCGACAGTGATGTTCACCTGGTGTTCGCCGACGGCGACCGGTACCTGGCACTATGCCCCCACATCGACGAGCGATCCGTCACCCTGGTCGGCGTTCGCGACGCGAACAGCCCTCTGCAGTACGCCGAACTGCTCAGCCGGTCCCTCGACGACAGCTGGCCGGATGTTTCCATCGCCCCGGACGATGACTTCGCGGTGATGTACTCATCCGGCTCCTCGGGTCGCCCCAAAGGCGTGCTACTCACTCATCGCGGTGCCATTTCGTCGGTACACTCCTGGAGAATGGGCAAAGAAGTGGCCGCTCTCATGGACCCCCAGGCTGCCGCGGACCAGGCCGAGGTCCCGGCTTTTCTGGTGGTTACTCCCCTGTTCCATGTGACCGCCCTGCATTCCGTGTTCCTGCAGGGTCTGGCTCTGGGCGCCAAGCTGGTGTTGATGTACAAGTGGAACGCCGAAGAGGCTGCGGGGATTATTCAACGGGAGCAGATCACTCGTTTTGTGGGCGTACCCACCCAGTCGGCCGAGCTGATCCAGGCGGCCGAGAAGCTGGAGTATTCCCTGGATTCACTGGAAACCATTGGTGCGGGCGGTGCCAAACGCCCTGCTACCCAGGTATTGCAGCTCGCCAGCCAGTTCCCGAAGGCGAGCATCGCCACCGGCTGGGGCATGACCGAGACCAACTCACTGGGAATACTGCTGTCCGGGCCTGAATATGTGGACAACCCGGATGCCGCCGGCCGGCTGACCCCACCCCTTCAGGAGATGCGGATTGTCGATGCCACCGGCAACCAAGTGTCCACGGGTGAGGTTGGCGAGCTGACGGTTCGCAGTCCTGCCAACATGCGGGGCTACCTGAACCTGCCGGAAGAGACCCGTGACACCCTCAAGGATGGCTGGCTGTATACCGGCGATCTGGCCCGTGTGGAAGAGTCCGGCCTGATCTATATTGTGGATCGCAAGAAAAGCATCATTATCCGGGGCGGTGAAAACATCTCCTGTCTGGAGGTGGAAGGCGCCCTGCACCAGCACCCGGCTATCGCCGAGGCCTGCGTCTTCCCCGTGCCTGATGAACGCCTGGGTGAAACGGTGGGCGCCGCTGTTTACCTGCACGAGGACAGCCACGCCGACCAGACCGACATCAGCGCCTTCCTGAAGCAACGCCTGGCAGCTTTCAAGGTGCCGGACCGGATCTGGTTCTGGCACGACCCATTGCCCCGTGGCGGAACCGACAAACTGGACCGCAAGACACTCCAGCGGCTCTGCCAGAACCTGGACGAAGAATAACAGCCGGCAATCCGTCGACTGTCGGAAAGTACCCTCAACCCCCGAGTCTGGAAAGCTCACTACAACAAGGAGAAGCCCACGTGGACAGCACTACCACGCCAGCAGAAATGAACGACCTCACCATGTCGGAAAAATCCCGGCCATTGCTGGAGGCCGTCAAGCAACATATCCGTGACAACGTCGATCCCATCCTGGAAGAATTCGAACGCCTCGGCGAAGGCCGCGCAGACCGCTTCAGCTACGTCCCCGGTCAGCTTGAGCTGCTCGAGGGCGCCAAGCAGAAAGCCAAGGAGGCGGGGTTGTGGAACTTCTTCCTGCCCAACGCCGAAACCGGTGAAGGTCTGTCCAACCTGGACTACGCCTACCTGGCGGTGGAACTGGGCAAGAACCCCCTGGCCTCGGAGACCCTCAACTGCTCCGCGCCGGACACCGGCAACATGGAAGTACTGGAACGGGTCGGTACCCCCGAGCAGAAAGAGCAGTGGCTTAAACCCCTGCTGGAAGGCAAGATCCGCTCTTGCTTCGGTATGACCGAGCCCCATGTGGCCTCTTCGGACGCTCGCAATATTGAAACCAGCGCGGTACTGGAAGGCGACGAGTGGGTCATCAACGGCGAAAAGTACTACATTTCCGGCGCCGGTGATCCCCGCTGCAAGATCATGATCTGTATGGTCAAGACCAGTCCGGATGCCGAAGCCTGGCGTCAGCAGTCCCAGATCCTGGTGCCCATGGATGCTCCGGGCCTGACCGTCGTCGGCCCCATGCACGTGTTCGGCCACGACGATGCCCCCCATGGCCACATGCACATCAAACTGGACAATGTGCGGGTCCCGAAAGAGAACATCCTGTGGGGTGAAGGCCGCGGTTTCGAGATTTCACAGCTGCGTCTGGGCCCGGGCCGCATCCACCACTGTATGCGCTCCATCGGCGCCGCCGAGAAAGCGCTGGACATGATGATCGAACGCGGCCAGAGCCGTGAAGCCTTCGGTCGCCCGATCCTGGACCTGGGCAAGAACATGGAAACCATTTCCCGAGCGCGGATCGAGATCGAAGCCATGCGCATGATGGTCCTCAAGGCCGCCAAGGCGATGGACGTGCTTGGCAACAAGGAAGCCCGCATCTGGGTCTCCATGGTCAAGGCCATGGTGCCGGAGAAGGTCTGCAAGATTATCGACGAGGCTATCCAGATCCACGGCGCCACCGGCGTCAGCCAGTGGTCAGCACTGCCGGATATGTATACCAAGCAGCGCACCCTGAGACTGGCGGACGGGCCGGATGAAGTTCACCATAACGTGGTCGCCCGGGCCGAGGTAAAGGCCTATAACCAGGACCCCTACCGCCGCCTCGAGTAACGCCATCCACCTGGCGCCCCGGCCGCTTGCCGGGGCCTTCAGCTATCATCAATATCGTCATATCCGGTCACCATCGGCCGGATATGACTGGTCAGGGTGTGTCCCATGGTAGTCATGTACACATGGGCAATAATGAACACCAGCATGGCAAAGGCCGCCGCAGTGTGGATCAGTGCAATCCATTCCAGCTCCAGTGTACCCGCCAGCATCCCGGGCCAGTCAGCGTAGAAGAGATACAGTAGCCCCGAACCCCAGATCACCGGTGATATCACCAGCTTGAAGAACAGGTAGGCCAGCCGCTGCAACGGGTTATGCTTTGCCCGGGTGGTTTTCCGATAGGGATGCTCCGCTCCCGTGAACGTGCCGACCAGGTAGTAATGGATCACCGCAAACAGGCCGTTGCGGGTCGGGATGTACTGCCGCCACTCGCCGGTGGTGAAGTGCCAGAAAATGGCAAACAGCCACATTACGATCAACGCCCAGGCTGCCAGTGTATGCACCTGTGTTGCATCACCGAATCCCAGTACCGAGTAACTGCCGTGAATCTCGAAACCGGTGAACAGCAGCGTGAAGATCAGTAATGCCTGACACCAGTGCCAGAAGCGTTCGAAGCGTTTGTAGATCATCACCCGGCTCATGAGTGCTTCCTCCCCCTGAAGATAACCCTGGCAAGGATGTGTGCCAGTACTCCCAGCAGCGTTACCACCACCGCCAGCCAGCCGACACGGTCAAGCCATACATTACCGCTGTGCCCGGGCATGTAGATGCCACCAATGCCGGCCAGGCGACTTTCCGTGCCATGGCAGGAACCACAACTCAGGGCCTGTTCAGTGGGCGCCACCATGTGGGTTATGGGCCAGTACATCCTGGTTTCCACAAAATCGTATTCACCGCTGAAAGGACGACCGGACATCTCACTGCCCGCTTCAAGCGCGTTAGGCCAGTTGAAATTACTCCATAACGAGCTGTCATCCGCACCGAATACATGGGTGACCAGTAATGTATTGAGCTGAGTATCGAATGGCTGCTTGCCCCGCATCAGCTTGAAGGGCCAGATGCGGGAAGCAGGGTCGTCGGGACTGCCGTCAATGCGATTGATCTCGATGGGCTCACTGTAAAGATCCAACTCATCTTCCAGCAGCGTGTACTCCACGGTGCCATCGAACCACGCGTAATGGGGCACCACGTTTTCCTCGTGGCGAAAATCACCCTTGGTGCTGAGATAGCTGACATGGCCGCTGTCGTCATACTCGGTGATGGGCTTGCCGTCATCGTCCAGCCGCCCGGCCGTTGACCAGTCCCACCACATCTTGGTGGGTACACCGCCCCGGGCGAACTCGGGTACGTGGCAGGTCTGACAGGCCAGCGTATCGACATGGTCGTTAAGCTTGGGCTGGTCATGGGGTTCAAAGCCATGGCAGGACTCGCAGCTCGCACGGCTGAGGTCAGTATGGCCCGGCACATCAATGCCGAGCGTATCCTTCGCGTTAACCTGATACCGGCTACCGGAGACATTGTGTCCCCAGGTGGAGTGACAATCGGCACAAGCGAAGTCCAGCCCGTCCGGAGACATATGCACATCCAGCGAGCGCGGCGGATTCACCAGGGACGAATCCAGGTCGCCGTGTTTCACGCCGTCACCGCCACCACCATAGAAGTGGCAGCTGCCACAATTCTGGCGGTCACTGGCACCCACGTTCTGGGCAATGTGGGGCAAGTCCGGGGGGTTCACCATCTTGCCGCTGCCGCTGGGCCACTCCCTGGGCTTGTCAGTAGGCAGGCCCGCAAGGGTGGGAAACTTCCAGTAGTCCCCGGTGGTGTCATGGCAGATCAGGCAGTCAACTGCAGCATCTTCAGACGGCGGCGGCTGGTTCATATCAGTCCAGCCATAGCCGACGTGACAGGAGGTACAGCGGGGCTCATTGGTCACCACCATGCCACAGAAACTGTTGATCACGTTCCGCTTGCCCAGTTCCTGGCCGGTTTCCGGGTGTTCGTAGGTCCAGGTCCAGTGGGTGGTTTCGCGGATCTGATTGGCGGCCTGGTTATGGCAGCCCAGGCAGGCTTCCGTCACTTCCTGCGCACTGCTGAAAGGCCCCTGCAGGGCCTCGAACTTGCTATGGTCTGCGGTGGGAGGCGACCGCTCCGCCCCTATTGCCAAGGGGCTTGCCGTTACCACGAGCAAAACCAGTAGCATAGAAAGCGAGCCCTTGCAGACCCCCGATTTGCGAGATTCCATGACGCCCTCCTTCAAGCTGCTGATTTCTCCGGTGCGACTACCTTATGCCCCGTCTGTCATTCTTTCACGCAAGGCAGGTCTGACGTTGACACGGGTCAACCTGTCTACTGATCATAGCGGTTCTTCCGTTCGATCACGCTCAAAATCACCAAAATGCAGCCGGTTGAGCCGAAGAACCAGCCAGATCGTGACGCCTTGCAGCCCGAGTGCAATGATCGTCAACGCCCAGTAACCAGTACTGAAACGGTCGAGGACACCGAACCCCACAAGACCGACATTGATAAAGAAGTGCAACATCACCGTGAGTGCCACCCCAGGACAGACCAGTGCATAGGCACCCGCGGACTTTTCTGGCCCTGTTACAAATCGGGAAAAGTAACCGTACCGGGACAGCACTACCCAACCCAGTAATCCGAACACCAGCTGGGCACAGAGGAAGATAATCAACATGGTCATGGCTTCTACCCCACCGGCCCCGGATTCGAAATGACCATGCAGCCCATGGGTCTGCCGTAACAGTGTGATACTCAGGGTGGTCAGAATGGGCACAACAATCCACAGGCTGGGTGCAGTCGACGGATCCGCCCCCTGCTCCAGCATGGCACGGAACCCGAGCACTATCTGTATGCCACCAATAATAAACGCGAGCACCATAAAGAAGCTGGAAAGCACCAGGCTGAAGGCGACGGTAACGGTGTTCTGGCTCATGGCGGCCGGTGCCGCAAGCCCTACCGCGATCATGGCACTGGCAAATGCGGGCATCAGTTGCCCCAGGTTGTTGTTACGCACGCAGTCGAAACCACCACCCACCAGCACCCGGCCCCAGAAATCCCTCAGCAGCGCCAGCGCCCAGTAACCCACCAGCACAAAGGCAAGCAGGGCCAGCGGGAACAGCCACTCAACCACCGACCACAAGCCCGGCACAAAGGTAAGGCCGACGACAAATCCCACGTTGATACTCATGGCCACCGTCAGGGGTCCTGCCAGGAGCTGGGTTTCCGAGTTACTGTTGCGCAACTCCCGGTAGTCCGCCGTGCTGCGAAACCGGGCATACTGCCGCAGGTTCCAGACAAGGAGATGAATGTGAAGCACCGAAAACATCGCGATCCCTACCCAGGCGCCGACAACCGCCAGCTTGATCAGCAGCCCTTCACCGACCAGCGCCGACAGAGCATCCCCGAATAACGGTACCGGAGCCCCCGGGTGCGGTAACCAGAACATCAGCCACATAAAAAAAGAGACAGCCAGCCCCCCGGCCCCGAGCGCCGCGAGGAAATACGTGGGCGCCCAACTGGCGTCGTCACCTCGCGATAAACGGTAAAACATTGCGATTTCCTCAAGTTTCTGACCTGCTGATCAGGCCTTGGACAGAACAATCACCACCGCTACAAGAACACCCCCGGCGAGGGCCACCAGGCTGAATCTCCCATGCTCTCGCTCTGCCCGTGGGAGCAGATGCGTAGCACCGACATACACCAGCGCACCCGCTGACAATGCCAGCAGGGCACCCAGCGCCTGGTCACTGATACTGCTGACCATTGGCCAGGCTACCAGCATGCCCAACGGCGTTGTCGCTGCTGCTGCCAGGAACGCCAGTACCATGGAGGTACCTGCCCGGAAACCTCCCCTTACCAGCAGCAGGTAGGTGATAATGCCCTCCGGAAATTCATGGAGCACCATACCTACTGTTGCCAGGTATCCGGTAAAAATACTCACCGAAAACGAAATCGAGTAAATGAAACCGTCGATAAACGAATGAAAGCCAATCCCCAGCATGGGAACAAGGCCGATAACGTAGTCCCTGGCAGCCGGGTCTTTCTCACAGACAAACGCGGTCACGAACCGGTTGAACAGGTGAAGCCCCATAAACCCGGCCAATAGCCAGGCTGGCGCTTGTGTTTGCATGGAGAAGGCTGTCGGGATCATGTGCAGAAAAGACGCGCTGATCAGCACTCCCGCAGCAAAACAGATGAAATAAGACGTATTGCGCTGTCCCCATGCCTCAAAATGCCGGATGGTGAAAATTCCGGCAGAGGTAACCAGCGCGGCCAGCACCGTTGTCATCAGTGTCAGCCAGAAAGCACTGCCCATTCTGTCCCCGAATAGCCCCGTAGGGCAGACAATCAGTGGAAGGTTCGCTGCTCCCCGGAATCCGACGACCAGGCCTGTCTCGCATCCCGTGACACATACAAACTTATCGTCTATACCAGCAGTATAGAAGCAAGCCTGTGGAAGGCCATTATGACCAGCACCCGGCAGGTGCGACCAACTGTCGCTGCGATAAACTTAATATATCACATCGATATATCGATATATCTTTCAAAAATATGTGGGTCGAGCTAATCTGGAACAGTCGCAAGGCAACCCAACTCAAAAGGTGATCAATATGGAAACCCAAGCAACTCCCGTAGCCGGACTGCCCCGCATCAATGAGCCTGCACCGGACTTCAAGGCACTCACCACGGACGGCGAAAAGTCCCTGAGTGATTACAAAGGCAAGTGGCTGGTACTGTTCTCTCACCCGGCGGATTTCACCCCAGTCTGCACCACTGAATTCATGGCCTTTGCCCAGGCTGCCCCGGAATTCAACAAGATGAACTGTGAACTGCTGGGCCTGTCCATCGACAGCATTCACTCCCACATTGCGTGGATGCGTAATATCAAGGAAAACTGGGGTGTGGAGATTCCGTTCCCTATCATCGAAGACCTGAAAATGGATGTGGCCAAGGCTTACGGCATGATCCATCCAGGCGCCGGTGACACTTCCGCAGTACGCGCCACCTTCATTATTGACCCGAACGGTATCCTGCGGGCGATGGTCTATTACCCCATGGCCAACGGCCGCTCCATCCCCGAGTTCCTGCGTCTGCTGGAAGCTCTGCAGACCAGTGACGAGCATGGTGTAGCGACACCGGAAGGCTGGAAGAAAGGTGACAAGGTAATCGTACCGCCGGCCAAGACCGCAGCAGACGCCAACGAGCGGGTTGAATCCGGTGACTATGAGTGCAAAGACTTCTACTTCTGCACCAAGTCGCTTTAAAGTACCTGCCAGGCTTCAAACCTGCGTGACCCAGCCACTATCGCTCCAGGCGATAGTGGCTTTCTGGTAGCGCACCCGTTAACAAAAGGACCCGACTACCATGAAAACTGCTCACGACCTGGTTGAGGCGGCGAGATCCGAGATCACGGAAATCCCCCTGGACCATTCTGAAGATGCGATCCGGCAGGCTGACCTGCTGATCGATGTACGGGAACCCGAGGAATACCATGCTGGCCACCTGCCGGGCGCCATTAACATTCCGAGGGGCCTGCTGGAATTCAAACTGAGCAATGACCCGGCACTGGAAGACCGAAACCTGAACCTGGTTATTTACTGTAAAAACAGCGGCCGCTCCGCGCTTTCTGCGAAGGTCATGAAGGAAATGGGCTACATCCATGTACAGTCCATTGCCGGCGGTATCGAAGCCTGGGAGGCAGAGGGGATGCCCCTGGTCAAACCGGAGCTTCCCGAATTTGACTGACCGGTCCAGGATGGGTTTGGCAGCGCCTCGATACCGGGGAGCAATGATTGACAGTCAGCGGGATGTGGCCAGTTTGGCACGGCGATCCCGGACCTCCTGTCGCCGGCCCTCGTCCGCCAGTGAACGTCCGGGACGATCCGGCGCTGACAACGCCCGTTCCAGGTACTGTCGGGCGCGTTCCTCCTCCCCCTGTTCAATCAGGTAATCCGCAAAAAAGAAGTTGGGATCGATACCATCCGGGTTAATGGCCAGGGCTTTCTGCAGATACCGGCGGGCCTTGTCGTCATCGCCAAAGCCGATGGGCCAGCCGGGAACCTGATAGTAAAGGCTGCCCAGCGAGGTATAAGCCGAGCCATCCAGGGCCTGATCATCGATTTCAATCGCTTTTTCAAGATGCTGGCGGGCTTCCTTCACCAGCCCGAGGGCACCAAGGCCGCCTTTCTCACCGGCCCAGGTGCTGAGCACGATGGCCCTCCAGATCAGGGGCTCAGCCCGGCCCGGATAGCTGGCTGTAAGCTCTTCCGCATCACCCGCCAGAACCTCGAAAGCCTTCTCCTTGTCGTCCTCTGCTACCTGATACTGTATTTCGGCCCATCGCTGCTGGATGGCAGCCAGATCCGTTTCCAGGGTATCGGCCCATACCGGCTGCACCAGCAGCGAAGCCACCAACAGAATCATCCACTTCATAACTGAACTCCTGAATCCAGAAAGCGCCGTATCACCGGCAGTTGTTTCAGCATGGCCCTGTCCACCAGCCGTGGCAGAACACCGTTAATGGCCACAAAAAGTTTTTCCGGCCAACCCAGGTAGCAGCGACGCTGATCCCGTTTCATGGCCGAAACCAGCTGAGCCGCCACCTGTCCGGGCGGGTCCATGGTGTTGCCCAGGGCCCGGTTCAGCTGATTGACCGGCTCCGGGTTCATGTCGGTGACCGTGGCCCGGGGCGCGAAATACTGTACCTGTACCAGGCTGTCGGCCAGTTCCCGCCTCAGGGCCTCGGTAAACCCGCGCAGACCAAACTTTGTGGCGCAATAGGCGGAGTAGCCGGGATAACCGATACTGCCAAAGGTGGAACCGACGAACACCAGCGCACCCCCGTCCAGTGCCTTGAACACAGGAACAAAATGACGGGCGACAACCATGGCGCTACGGAGGTTGACCATCAACTGACCGTCGATGTCCGCCATCGTCGATTGCTCAATGGATGCAAACCGGTTCTGCCCGGCACAATGAATAACGCCATACACATCCGGCCATTCGTCCGTCAGGGCCTGCAGCTGCTCATCAAGATTGGGAGCGGCGAGATCCAGCTTTACCGCCGTTACCCCCTCGGGCAGCGTGACGCTATCCGGTCGACGAGTGGCTACCAGCAGACGGGCTCCCTCCGACAGCAACTGCGGTATCAGCGCCTGTCCGATGCCCCCGGTCCCACCCAGCAGCAGGAAGCGGCGGTCACGCAGCTGCATGGTCAGACTCCCGGGAGATATCGTCAGCGGCGGCCGGCAAGGGAATCCGGTGGAGCATATCGCCGTACAGGCGATAGACCACCCTGGCCGACTCGATAATGGCTTTCTGGTCACCCGGGTCGGTGATGCTGTTCATCAGGTCCTGGAAGAACCTGAAATGATCCTGGTCCAGCTCACCGTGGGAATAGAGATAACTGAACCCCTCGTCCGGCAGCCCCAGGTGAGCCTGGATCTGTCGGGCCAGGGGTGTTGCCAGCTCGATGGACGTCCCCTCAAGCACCTGCACCATACCGAAAAACGCGGCCGGGTTACCCCGGTCAATCTGGTGATAGAGGTAAGCCACCATCAGTTCGATGGACAGGTCCGGCTGGCTGGCACGGCGCTCTTCCCGATCTTCGCCACAGGCCTGGAGGTCATTGAGGATCCACTCGTGGTGCCCATACTCCTCATCGATATACTCGACCATCGCCTCACGGACACCTTCGAGCCGCTCCGGCAGGCGTCCACCGCAGGCCATCATCAGCGGTACCGTGTGTTTGACGTGGTGGAAGGCCTGGGTCAGAAACCAGGTATAACTCTCCAGATTCACCTGCCCCCGCTGAACAGCCTGTATGACGGGTGCACGGGTGACATGGGCGCGGGCCTCGGCGGTTTCCGCCTGCAGTTGGTCAAAAAATTCCATGGGTGCTTCCTCTTTTACTTCCGGATAAACAGGGAGACTGCCAGCCATCAGAACAGGCAGGTCCGACTGAATGCGATTGCGCACAGGCCGGCCGTTGGCGGTCAGGTAGCCGGCGGCGACCGACAGGGGTTGCTCAAGGCAATACACCACTCCCAGCCGGGCATAATCCGGCAGAGACTGATTGAGTTGGTAAATAGCGGGGGCCAGGTTCGCGGTTGGCTGATCCGGGAGCGGGTAAACCAGTGCCGACAAACGAGGTTCGCCATCTCCGAAGACCACTGCCTGCCGGGCGCCCACGGCCTGAACCAGTTCAGCCTCCAGCCATTCGGGACTGATATTGCGCCCGAAGCTGGTGATCAGCAGGTTCTTGGAACGACCATCCACCTGCAAAAAGCCATCGCTGTTCAGTTGGCCCAGATCCCCCGTATCCAGCCATTCATCCGGGGCCACGGCCGGCGTTTCTGCCAGCGGACCTGCGCCAGAACCTGCCTCGCCCAGGTAGCCAAGGTGGGTATTGCCCCGTACGAGTATGTGGCGACGCTCGTCAACACGAACGTCAACATGCTCCAGTGGCCTGCCTCCGAAACCGGGCTGGTCGTCCCCGGGGGTATTCAGGGCCACCACCGAGCCACATTCCGACAGGCCATAGCCTTCATACAGGGGCAGGCCGAGCGCCCGGCCACGGGTCAGCAGTTCCGGGGCGACCTTCCCGCCGCCTACCGCAAGGAACCGGTACTGGTCCGTTTTCAGCAGGCCCGCATCGGCGGCTTCCACCAGCAACCGGGCCAGTTCCGGCACCAGGATGAGGGATTCGGGCTGCCAGTGGTTCAGGGCACCAACCAGGACACGGGGGGCGACGCCACTGCTGCCGGAAAGCCCGACAGACGCCAGGGGTTCGACCCGGACCGTCGCGCCCATCAGCAACGGCAGATACACCCCCGCGATGTTCTCCAGCAGGGTCGCCAGGGGCAGGATGCACAGATGACGGGCCGGACCGACAGGGGTCAGCCTTGCCCGCAGTGCTTCCACCGTGGCCAGCAACTGGTCCCGGGACAGGCAGACCCCCTTGGGCGTGCCGGTGCTTCCGGACGTAAAGGTGATTTTTGCGGTACCTGGCGGCAATGTAACCCGGGTCGCATCTTCGGCCAGATAACTGACCCAGACGCCGTTGCCCAGCGGCTCCCGATCAGGGCCCTGATCCGACCAGAGCAGGGCCTGCAGACCAGCAGTGGCGACCAGGTGCTCCGTCTGGGCCGTCGAGAAGAACACCGGCACCGGCACGCAAACCACATCGGCCAGCAGGCAGGCCAGGTCGGCAATGACCCAGGCCGGAGAGTTGTCGCCACACAGCCCCACACGCTGGAGACCGCGCTCGCGGAGTTGGCCAGCCAAGCTTTCCGAGGCCTCCAGCAATTCACGAAAAGTTAGAGTCTGATCATCGGACAGCAGTGCCGGCCGATCCGCATACGCTGTCACCGCCTCCCGCAAACGCTCAGGCAATGTAGCCATAACGACCCTCCGTGCATTGGGACGTGATTGCTTTCTCCGGCCCCTCCGCTGAAACCAGCGCCACCTTCTCCATCAGCCCCCGGTAGCGAAGGCTGGCCAGGCCCTCGGTAACATTCATGGCCATGACTCTGGGGTTATGCTGGTAATAACATCCCCAGTCATCCCCTCCGGCGGCCAGTCGTTCAGGCCTCGCGCTGCCGAGGTCCTCGACATGAATCCCCATACGCTGAAATCCGTTGCGCAACTGGTCTGTACCGGTGCAGACCACCCAGTCCAGCCTATGCTGCTCAAGCCAGAGCGCCATGGCCGCGAACAGCACGCGACTGACTCCGGCCTCGACACCTGCCAGGTGGGCAATTTCCAGAACCTTGTCGCGACAACAACCCGGTGCCGGCAGAGTGCGCTCGATGGGATGATCAAGATAATCTTCAAGAAACAGCCGGTCGGAAGCGGCCCAGCGCACTCCAACGGCAGCCAGCAAGGTGCCATGGGCGTTGACGAGCACCATCAGGGGCAGTGGCCGGATATCGGGACGGGCGCCGTACGCCTGGAGGAACCGGCGCCGGATAAAATCCATGACTCGCCGGGAGGCCTCGGTGCCGGGGCGCACCTGACACAATCGGTGGTGGCCGCAGCGAGCCACTGCCAACACCTCATCGGAAGCGAGGTTCAGGCTGGTGGGCATGATCAAAGGGTCTTTCATAAGCTATCTCCCTGTTACCACGAAACATTAAGGCGGCAGCCTTAACTCCGCCTTAAAGGAGACAGGGGGTTTTCTTAAGCAGCCCTTAAGATTTCTGTGCCAGAATGGACCAATGACTCAGATAAGGATGGTTCTCCATGCGCATTCTCCTTGTGGAAGACGACCACATGCTGGCCAACACCATGCTTGCCATGCTGAGGGAAGATCAGCACACCGTAGACTGGCTGGACGATGGCCAGCAGGCACTCAATGCCCTCGGGGACAGCCATTTTGACCTGGCCATCCTGGACCTGACGCTGCCCCGGCTGGATGGGCTGGAGGTGCTGGCCCGCAGCCGCAGCAACGGTGTAAAGACCCCGGTAATTATCCTGACAGCCCGCTCGGACCTGGATGAGAAGTTACAGGGGCTGGACGCCGGGGCCGACGACTACCTGACCAAGCCCTTCGCCATGGCGGAGCTGAAGGCCCGCATCCGTGCGGTAACCCGGCGGGGCAGCGCTGCGCCGACCACGGGCATGACGGTCGGCGCCTTACACCTGAACCCGGATTCGGGACAATTGACCTTCGGGGACCAGGCAATCACCCTCCCCCGCAGCGAATTGCAGATTCTCCAGTACCTGATGCGGCATCCGGACCAGGTGGCAACCCGCCGCCGACTGGAGGAGCAGCTTTACGGCTGGGACCAGGGCGTGGAAAGCAACGCCCTGGAAGTGCATATCCACCACCTCCGGCGACGACTGGGTAAAACGGTGATCCGCACCATTCGAGGTGTCGGCTACCTTCTGGACAGCCAGGAGGCAGCAAGCTGCGGGGCCGCCGCATGTCCCTGACCCGCACCCTGATTGCGCTGGTTGCGTCCACCGTCATGCTGATTGCCGCTGTTGCAGCCATCTGGAGCTACGTTGAGAGCAATCACGAACTGGAGGAACTGTTCGACGCGGAACTGGCCCAAAGCACCCGGATCATTCAGGGCCTGGTCCACCACCTGGCCGGCACCGGCTCCCCGGAACAGTTGGCGGGCATTCTTCAGCAAACACTGCAGCTGCCGGAAGGCGCACTGGATGAGGGGGACTATGACGAGGTGCTCCCGGACGGTGCCGGCCACAAATACGAGAAAAAACTGGCCTTCGAAGTCTGGACCCCGAACGGAACCCCGCTGCTGGATACCCTCGCCGCTAACGACGACCTGATGCTGAAGCCCGGCTATGACTGGGCCGAAGCCACCGGGTTCCAGTGGCGCACGTTCACCTTGCAGGACCCCCAGACCGGTTACTGGATACGTACGGCACAACGGGAGGACATTCGCCAGGAACTCAGTCAGGAACTGGCCATGGGCAACATCTTCCCCTTGCTGATCGCCCTGCCACTGCTTGTTCTGGCCGTTGCGGTCGCCATTCAGCTTGGCTTCCGGCCCCTGCGAAAGCTGGAACAGCCTGTGAGACACATGGCCCCGGAGCGGATACACCCCCTCGACACCCAGCACGCCCCGAAAGAAGTCAGCGGGCTGGTGATGGCGGTTAACGGTTTGCTTGGGCGCCTGGACGACGCCCTGGAACGCGAGCGGCGTTTCTCTGCCGATGCCGCCCACGAGCTGCGCACCCCCCTGACCGCGTTACGCCTCAACCTGGAAAAGCTGGAGTCAACCGACCCGGCGAAGTTCCGGGAGCTGACCGCCGCCGTGGACAGAATGGGACACCTGGTGGAGCAGATGCTGCTACTGAGCCGGGTCGACGCCGGTGTCGGATTCAGCCCCGAGTACGTCAACCTGTCGGATATCGTCGCCCAGAGTATTGCCGACGTGTCTCCCCTGGCTTTGCGCAAAGGCATCGAACCCTCCCTGGAAGACCCGATCGGGCAGGCCATGGTCAATGGTCAGGCCACCCTGCTCAACACCCTTATGCGGTCCCTGTTGGCCAACGCCATTCAATACAGTCCAGCAGACACCCGGATAGAGACTCTCCTGGAAGCGGAAGGCGACGGATTCCGCATACGCATCTGTGATCAGGGCCCTGGCATACCTGCCGATCAGCGGGAAAAAGCCCTGGGGCGCTTCGGGCGACTGGACCAGCGCCTGGGCTCCGGAGCAGGCCTCGGCCTGGCAATCTCCCGTCGGATTGCTGAACTCCACGGCGGCGAATTGACCCTCGAGGACCGTCCCGACGGGCGCCAAGGGTTATGCGTGTGCATCTGGCTCCCGGCGCAAAACCTCAGGTAAGTGATTCCGCCCTCACCGCGACGCCTGGTGGCCCACCTTCAACATGCTCCGCATTCCAACCAGAGCCACTGCGACAGCAAGCCCGGACAACCCGAAGGCCAGCATGAAACCACCAAGCTCCAACAACAGGCCGAACATCAGGGGGGCGAGGAAGTGAATTGCCCGGTTGGCCATTAATCGCATACCCAGGGCGCCGGAGCGTTTCTCCCGATCTACCGATTCCGCCAGAATAACCATGGACAAGGGCTGGGTGAGGCCGGATCCGATCCCCACCAGAACGGCCAGCATACCGATGACAACAATATGCTCGGAGAACCCCAGGAAGGTAAGGCCGGCGGACAGGGTGCCCAGTGCCAGCATCACCGCTGGCCCTCGCCCACCCACCAGGGCGATCATGCGGGCCATAAAGGGGCGAATCAGCATGGAGACGCCAGCACGGAGGCTGACCAGCACACCAATCACCACCGGGCTCATTGCCAGGCTTTCCAGATAAACCGGCAGATAACTCCCGTACACACCCAGGGCGAACATGCCGACGGCTGTGACCAGCACCGACAGCTGCACGCCTCGGCTGGTTTTCATCAACGCCCATTGCGCCCGGAAACCGGTTTCCCGACGTTTTATGACCAGACGCTCCCTGGCCTGGCCGGTCAGCCAGAGCCCGGAGAGACCTCCCAACAGTGCAAACAGCGCCATCACCAGGAAAACCTGGCCTGTACCCTGCTGTGCGGTGAGTAGCACACCCGCCAGCAACGGACCCACCACCTGCCCGCCCGACAGCCAGGTGGAATACCAGCCAAAATACTGCTCCAGTTTTGGGCCGGTGCCCAGGTTGGAAATAATGGTCTGGGCCGAGAGCACCATCTGCAGGTGCGCCAGCCCCACCAGCAGCTGACCGATAACCAGCCCCGTGTAGCCATACCAGAAGTGCATGGCCAACAGGCCGGCCACCATTATGAAGGCGCCGGCAACCAGGGTCGCCCGACCACCGTAACGGGTGACGATACCGCCAAGGGGAATGGCCAGAATCAGGGGCAGCAGGTACTGGCTGCTGAGGATGGCACCCAGTACCAGCGGCGAGGCCCCCAATCGCAGACCGTACACCGGCACGGCCACGATCAGCATGGAATAGACGACAAAGCAGAAAGTCAGGGCCAGGCAGACCAGGAAGAAGTTTCTGCGGGCCTCCGCCGCGGGGATGGCGGCGGGTCCGGAAGCATCAGGCACTCTGTTTGCGAGCCTCCTTGATCACATCGTAGGCGTGGCTGATTTCCCCGGTCCGCTCCTCGGCCATCTCCCGCATGCTTTCCGGCAGGCCCCTGCCGGCCAGTTTGTCCGGGTGGTTCTCACTCATCAGCTTGCGATAGGTTCGCTTGATTTCAGTATCGCTGGCCGATGGACTGACCCCGAGGGTCTTGTAGGCGTTGTCGATCTGCTGGCTGGTGGAATACTTGTTGGATCCTCCAGCCTGGGCCCCACGAAGCGTCGCCTCCAGCTGCTCCACCAGGCTTTCGGACAGCCCCAGACCGCGGGCGATACGCACCAGCATCTCGTGTTCGGCCGGGTGTACCTCGCCATCGGCTGCGACTGCAGACACTTGCACCTGCAGGAACATCTGCAGCAGCGCGGACTGCCCGCTGCATACGCGCCGGAACCGCTCAAGCTCAGCGTCGAGATCAAAGTCAGGAGCCTTGCCACGGTTGAAAGCCTCCTTGGCGCTCGCCCGCTGATCGGGACTGAGGTGGAACCGCTCGAACATGGACTCGGCCATGCGGATCTCGTCACTGGTGACCACGCCATCCGCTTTGCTGACCGCCCCCATCACGGCGAACACCGACTCCACAAATCCGGATTGCATATCCCGCAGCCGGCCCACCAGCTTTTTCTTCAACCGGTTGAGCAGGAACGCACCCAGGGCGCCGCCGATGAACAGGCCGGGCACCTTGCCGAAGGCATAGCCAATGGCGGCACCGAGCAATATCGCAAACAACATGGTTTTTTCCCGTAACGTAGACTTTGCTGCACTATACCGATTTTTGGGCCATTTCTCCCGGTGCCCAGGGGCAGCCCCGGGAAATCGTTGCTCCCGCGCTTCACATGAAAGAATCAGAGCGATACCATTCAGCCTTATTCACCTGGACCGGGCCTGCATGACGCTCCTGATTCTGTTTGCCGTTCTCTCCATCGGTTTTTCTTTTCTGTGTTCCATCCTCGAAGCGGCGCTGCTATCAATTACTCCCAGCTATATCGCCTCACTGAGGAAAGAGCGGCCCGATCTGTTCGTTCACCTCCGCAAGCTCAAGGACGATATTGATGACCCGCTGTCGGCCATTCTTACCCTGAACACCATCGCCCATACCGTTGGCGCCACGGGCGTCGGCGCCCAGGTCGCCGTGGTGTTTGGTGAAGCCTGGCTCGGGGCGGCCTCTGCGGTCATGACCCTGGCCATTCTGATTCTGTCCGAGATCATTCCCAAAACCATCGGCGCCAGGTACTGGCGGGGAATTGCACCTGCGCTGCCGCCGATCCTCGGTTTTCTGGTCAAGGCGTTGCTGCCATTCGTCTGGCTGTCAAAACAGGTTACCCGCCGGCTTACGTCCACTGACGATGGAACCGATGTGCGTGGCGAAATCAGCGCCCTGGCGGAGATCGGCCGCGACCAGCAGGCCCTGGACGAAGATGAGCGGCGGATTATCCAGAACGTACTGCGGTTTCACGAGATCAAGGTCAGCGCGGTCATGACTCCCCGCACCGTCTGCAAGGTACTGGCACCGGATACCACGCTGGACGAATTTCTCCAGAAGGTCCGCAGCACACCCTTCTCCCGTTTCCCGGTACTGGATGAGGAAGGAGAGGCCCTGGGCTATATCCACAAGGCGGATGTGATCACCCTTGACGCCGATACCCCGCTGATGGATAGCATGCGCCTGATCAAACGGGTAAAAGCCAACACCAATATCGAATTCCTGTTTTCTGAAATGCTCAGGGAGCGGCAACACATGGCGATTGTCTACGATGAGCTGGGCACCTGGCTTGGCATCGTGACCCTGGAAGACATACTCGAAACCCTGCTGGGCACCGAAATCATGGACGAAACCGACAACGTGTCCAACCTGCGCCGATACGCCAAGCAGCGCTGGAGCCGCAAACTACGCCAGCGCGCCAGGTAACCGGCACTGCCCGGTCACCCCATTTTAGCTACCTGAGGCGAACGACCAGGTCACGGCCAGCAAGTCCCGCCACCACCAGCACCACCAGAGGTATCGGGCCGTATCCACGTCATCATTTTCTATCGCCTCCGATCCGTCAGGAAGCCGTCTTCCTGAACAAAAGCAGGCGATTATTGGCCGGCATCTCCAGGTTGCGATATAGGGACATTCCAAGGTTGGCCGCCAGCGCCTCCAGGTCCTGCAGGTTTCTCAGACCCATGTGGGGGAGCCTGGCCCGCAGATGCTGGTCGAACCGCCGGTTACTCTCGCTGGTGAACTCACCATGATCATTGAAGGGCCCATACAGGCAGAAACATCCATCCTTATCCAGGCCCTCCGCCACTCCACCAAACATCTCACACACCTCCTCCCACGCCATGATGTGGGCGGTATTGGCAGAATAGACGTGATCGAATGCAGGCAACGTCCAGGGCCGTTCGCTGACATCCAGGGCCACGGGCGCTTCAACGTTGGGCAGATCTGCCAGCTCCAGACGCTGCCGGCACATCCACACATTGTCCGGATGATCCGTGGGCAACCAGCGCAGGTGAGGAAGCTGCCCGGCAAAGTACTCCGCGTGCTGGCCAGTACCGGTGCCGATTTCCAGCACGGCAGCGGGCCGGGGCAGCAACCTGGTGAGTTGTTCCAGAATCGGTTGGCGATTGTTTTCACAGGCTTGGGAGAAAGGCAGGGGATCAGACACTGACGGTTCCTATGGACGTGGGGATATAGGCGGAAAGGCCAGACGCTACCGGACCGGCCCCGGCCAATCGACAGGCAGGGCTTGTTGCGATCAGGCGGCCTGACGGGCCCGGTTGCCGAAGGCGTGGGGAATCTGCGAAGCCGGATCGGTCAGGGCCGGGTTCATCATGAAGACCAGTTGCCAGCCGGGGAACTGGAGCTGATGCTGGAAGGTAAACCGGAACAGATCCGCCATGGGCGAGCCACCAGTCCTGACCTGACCGGACGCAAAGGCCAGACAGCTGATAACGCCGGCAGTATAGGCACGGGCGTTATAGTTGGCTGCCACCATCAGCTTCTCAAGGCCAAGAGTTCGCCGGACCAACTCGGTCACCGAAGACTGATCACCCAGCAACCCCACCACGGCGGCCATTTGCGAGGCATTGGAAACAGCCTGCGAGAAATGCTCGAAGGGCTCTGGCGCAACGGGCAAACCCAGCGCTTGCATACGTTCACTGAAAGCATGGCTGAAAGAAGTGGCTGACGTCATGGCCTGTACCTCTTATTGAGCATTCTGCCTTCCAATTTAGCCAAGGACGGCAGCCGGTTCAACGAGCCTGACCAATCCTTCACCCAACAAACTCGCTGTGGACCGCCCGGTAAAACCGGGCCTCCACCAGACAAACACAAAAAAAACCGGCTACTTCGAGCCGGTTTTATACGGGATACAGTACGCGGCATTACCTGACCGGAGAGTTGAGCACATCCAGGACGTCCTCCAGCTCGGTAATCATCTGCCGGATCAGTTGCTTGTACTGGCTGGTGTCTTCCTTGATTTCGTGACTACTCAGCTTCTGCTTGGCCCCGCCGATGGTATAACCCTGGTCATAGAGCAGGCTGCGAATCTGACGGATGGTGATCACATCAGCCCGCTGGTAATAGCGGCGGTTGCCACGACGCTTGACCGGAGACAACTGCGGGAACTCCTGCTCCCAGTACCGCAACACGTGGGCCTTGACCTGGCAAAGGTCCGCTACCTCACCAATGGTGAAGTACCGCTTGCCAGGGATGGCCGGTAATTCGTTGTTATTACTGGCTTCCAGCATAGGTCTCTACTTTCTGTTTCAACTTCTGGCCCGGCCGGAAAGTCACCACACGACGTGCGCTGATGGGAATCTCTTCCCCGGTTTTCGGGTTCCGTCCCGGTCGCTGCTTCTTGTCACGCAAATCAAAATTGCCAAAACCCGACAGCTTGACCTGCTCGTTATGGCTGAGTGCGTCTCTGATTTCATCGAAAAAGGCCTCCACCATTTCCTTGGCTTCCCGCTTGTTCAGACCAAGTTCCTCGTAAAGCCTCTCCGCCATTTCCGCCTTCGTCAAAGCCGCCATGTCTAGCTCCTCAGTGTCGCCCCCAGCTCTTCCTGCAGGGCATTGGTTACCCTGTCGAAGAACTCATGCACTTCGTCATCATTGAGTGTGCGCTCGGAATGTTGCCAGAACAGGCTAAGAGCCAGGCTTCGTTTACCTTCGCCCAGTTTTTCACCTTCATAGACATCAAACGCACGCAACGCGGTCAGACGATCACCTGCATTGTTGCGAACAACCTGGTCAACGTCTGCAAACGCAATCTCATTTCCGACAATAATAGCCAAATCCCGTCTAACTTCCGGGTATTTTGAAAATTCTTTGAAATTAGGCACATATCCGGAAACGATTGGATTCAAGAATAGCTCAAACATCAGGATCGTGCCATTCACATCCAGTTTTTTCTGAACCTGTGGATGCATGGCACCCAGCCAGCCCACCGACTGATCACCAAGGAACAGTTGCGCCGTCTGGCCCGGATGCAGCGCGGGGTGCTGGCCGGAGGCGAAACGAACCTCCACACCCAGCAGACTGAACAGGGATTCCAGCTCGCCCTTGACGTCGAAGAAATCTGCATCGCGGCGACCATTGGCCCAATTTTCAGGCAGTTGCCCGCCGGTCACGATACCCGCCAGCATCGGCTGTTGGTCAATCCGGTCACCCTCCTTGACGAAGCGCAGCCCGGTTTCGAACAGCCGAATGCGGGGCTGCTGACGCTTCTGGTTGTATTCCAGGGTCTTGACCAGGCCACTCCACAGGGTAGTGCGCATGACCGCCAGGTCTGCGGAAATCGGATTGGCCAGGGCAATGCCTTCCCGCTCAGGATCGAGTATTTCCTGCACCTTCGGGTCCACGAAGCTATAGGTAATGGCTTCCTGATAACCGCAGGATACGAAGAAGTTGCGCACGGCAGACACCGGCCGTATCGCTTCCTTTACCGGCCGCATGGCCAATGAACCAACCGGCTCGGTCACCGGCAGGTTGTTGTAGCCGTAGATACGCCCCACTTCCTCGATGAGGTCTTCCTCGATGCTGATATCGGGACGATAACTGGGCACGCGGACCGTCCAGCGATCGCCGGTCTGGTCTATGACCTCCAGCCCCAGTCGGGTCAGGATATCTTCCACCCGGGCGGCATCAATGGTCATGCCCAGCACCGCATTCAAACGATCGGCGCGCAGGGTGACCTGCCCGGCCTTCGGCAGGTGCTCATCACTGGCGACTTCCACAATGTCGCCGGCCTCACCGCCGGTGATTTCCAGCAGCAAAGCGGTGGCACGCTCCATGGCGGTACGGGCCAGTTCATAATCCACGCCCCGCTCGAAACGATGGGACGCGTCGGTATGCAGGCCATATTCCCGGGCCTTGCCGGCCATGGCAATAGGCTCGAACCAGGCTGCTTCCAGAATCAGGTCCCGGGTCTTGCCGGTCACCCCGGAATGCTCGCCGCCCATAACGCCGGCAATGGCCAGGGGCTTGGCGTGATCGGCAATGACCAGGGTATCCGGTGTCAGCTTGACGGTCTGGCCATCCAGCAGCACCAGCTCTTCCTCCGGCCTGGCCATGCGCACCACAATGCCACCCTCGATTTCGGCGCGGTCAAAGGCATGCAGGGGCTGGCCCAGCTCCAGCATTACGTAGTTGGTGATATCCACCGCCGGGTCGATGGAGCGGATACCACTGCGACGCAGCTTTTCCACCATCCACAGCGGTGTGGATACGGACAGGTCGACGTTGCGGACAATGCGCCCCAGGTAGCGGGGGCAGGCAGCCGGCGCTTCGACGGCTACAGAGGGCTTCTCATTGTGACTGGCGGGCACCGGCGTCAGTTCCGGCTCTCGGACAGACTCACCGGTCAGCACGCCCACTTCCCTGGCCATCCCGCGCAGGGACAGGCAGTCGGCACGGTTCGGGGTCAGGTCCACATCAATGGTGATATCGTCAAGACCGAGATAACCGGCAATTGCCTCGCCCACCGGTGCATCTTCAGGCAGTTCCATCAGGCCGGCGTGATCATCTGAAAGGCCCAGTTCGGACTCGGAACACAGCATGCCGTTGGACGGCTGACCACGGAGCTTGGCTTTCTTGATCGTGAAGTCACCAGGCAACACGGCACCTACGGTGGCGAAAGGCACTTTCAGCCCTTCCCTCACATTGGGGGCGCCGCACACCACCGCTACCGTCTCGTCACCGCTGCTAACCTGGCACACACGCAGTTTGTCGGCATCCGGGTGAGGAGCCACCGATTTGACTTCACCTACGACCACACCGGTAAATTTACCGGCAACCGACTCAAAACCGTCCACTTCCAGACCCGCCATGGTGATCTGGTCCATCAGTTCCTGTGAGCCAATGGCCGGGTTAACCCATTCGCGCAGCCACTTTTCGCTAAATTTCATGGTAAATGCCTTTATCCTGATGCGATGTTGTCTGGAACGGTTATTGACTTAACGGAACTGACGCAGGAAGCGCAGGTCGTTTTCGAAAAACATCCGAAGATCGGTTCCGCCGTAACGAAGCAGGGTCAGCCGTTCAACGCCCAGGCCAAAGGCAAAACCGCGGTATTCTTCGGGGTCGATACCGCAGTGTTCGAAGACCTTGGGGTGCACCATGCCGCAGCCCATCACTTCCAGCCACTTGATGCTGCCGTCGTCTTCCCGGCCCCACTCGATGTCCACCTCAGCGGATGGCTCGGTGAAGGGGAAATAGGACGGGCGGAACCGCACCTGCAGATCCCGTTCGAAAAACACCCGCAGGAACTCCTCGATGGTGCTCTTGAGGTCGGCGAAGCTGACATTCTTCTCCACCAGAAGCCCCTCCACCTGGTGGAACATGGGGGTATGGGTCATGTCGGAATCACAGCGGTAGACACGGCCCGGGCAGATCATACGAAACGGCGGCTTGCCGGCTTCCATGGTGCGGATCTGCACCGGCGAGGTATGGGTGCGCAGCAACGTGCCCGGGTTGAAATAGAAGGTATCGTGCATTGCCCGCGCCGGGTGATGGCCAGGAATGTTGAGGGCCTCGAAGTTGTGGTAGTCGTCCTCGATTTCCGGGCCCTGCTCCACCGTGTAACCGGCATTGCCGAAGAACTGCTCGATGCGCTGCAGGGTACGGGTTACCGGGTGCAGGCCACCCAGGTCCTGGCCGCGGCCCGGCAGGGTCACGTCGATGGATTCACGGGCCAGCCGGTCGGCGATGGCCGCATCCTCCAGGCTGACGCGGCGGGCGTTGATGGCCTGCTCCACCTGCCCCTTGGCTTCGTTGATCTTCTGGCCGGCCGCAGGCCGTTCTTCAGCGCTGAGCTTGCCGAGGGTTTTGGCCTGCTGGGTAATAACCCCTTTCTTGCCCAGGTACTCCACACGGATTTGATCCAGTGCCTGCAAATTCTCCGCGTTCTTGACGGCCGTCAGCCCGTCCTGAACAAGTTGCTCCAGGTTTTCCATTGATGCCTGCTCCAAACCAGAATTGAGGCCAGGGAGTTTCCGAAAAGGCCGGCTAGTGATCACCACCTGAAATACAGCGTTTCAGACGGTCGCCTGCGGCGCTTTTCGGAAGCTCCCTCAATTTTTTTAGACTAGGATTCTGCCGTTGTGGCTGGCTGAATGTTGCTGCCACAAAACGAAAACAGGGGAAGAGCGCGCCCTTCCCCTGTCAGGGGCGGCCGTTGTCACGGCCACCCATCGATCGAAACTCGTCGAAAGAGCCCGGCGATCAGAGCGCCGCTTTTGCTTTTTCCACAACAGCAGAAAACGCCTGCTGCTCATTCATGGCCAGATCGGCCAGAACCTTACGATCGATTTCTACTTCAGCCTTCTTCAGACCGGCAATCAGCCGGCTGTAGGACAGGCCATTGGCGCGGGCGCCAGCGTTGATCCGTGCGATCCACAGGGCGCGGAAGGCGCGCTTGCGGTTGCGACGGTCACGGTAGGCATACTGATGCGCCTTGATAACCGCCTGTTTGGCTACACGGAAAACACGACTGCGGGCACCGTAGTAACCCTTGGCCTGCTTCAAAATCTTCTTGTGACGACGGCGTGCTACCACGCCACGCTTAACACGTGCCATAAACTGTATCCTTCTTGAGAGACCGGTTGATTAGCTGGCGATCATACGCTTGATGGAAGCAACGTCTGATTTTGCAATCATCTTGGTGCCTCGCAGCTGACGCTTACGCTTGGGGCTCTTCTTGGTCAGGATATGACTGGTGAAGGACTGTTTATGCTTGAAGCCAGTCGCGGTTTTCTTGAACCGCTTGGTGGCCCCACTCTTGGTTTTCATCTTGGACATTTCTGAAACTCCGCATTCGTTTTTTCAATAAATAAATGCAATCCTGAACGACAAATCCCCCGCCACAGCGGGGGACCTCACTTGTGTTCGGAATTACTTCTTTTTACGGGGCGACACCACCATGGTCATCTGGCGGCCTTCCATCTTGGGCCGTTGCTCTACCTGGGCCAGCTCTTCAATGTCCTGCTCAATGCGGTTCATGAGCTGCATACCGATTTCCTGGTGTGCCATCTCACGGCCACGGAAGCGAACAGTGATTTTGCCGCGGTCCCCGTTTTCAAGGAAACGTACCAGGTTGCGTAGTTTGACCTGATAATCCCCTTCTTCCGTCCCTGGTCTGAATTTCACTTCTTTAACCTGGACCTGCTTCTGCTTCTTCTTCGCAGCGGCCTTGGCCTTCTTCTCCTCGAAGACCTTCTTGCCGTAGTCCATTATCTTACAAACGACCGGATCGGAATCCGTAACCTGAACCAGGTCCAGAGACGCTTCTTCAGCTGCTTTGAGGGCGTCCGCCATGGGAACAACGCCTACCTGGTTGCCCTCAGCATCAATAAGTCGTACTTCAGTTGCGTCAATGTTGTCATTAATAGGTGCGCGTGGTGCGCGACCACCCCGATTCGCTCGCTGTTTGATAATCAGTTCTCCGTCTTGGTTCTGCCTTTGCGTGCGATTTCTGCTGCCAGCAGGGCCTCGAACGCTTCCGGCGACATGGTTCCGAGATCTTCCCCCTTGCGGGTTCTCACCGCAACGGCACCGTCATCGACTTCCTTATCGCCGATCACGATCAGATAGGGAACCTTGTTTAAAGTATGCTCGCGGATTTTAAAGCCGATCTTCTCGTTTCTCAAGTCAGCATTTACCCGATAGCCCGCATTTTGCCATTTTTCTGCGAGTTTATTGCAATAATCCGCCTGACGATCGGTAATATTGAGGATCGCAACCTGGGTGGGAGCCAGCCAGGTCGGAAAAGCGCCCTCATATTCCTCGATCAGGATACCGATAAACCGCTCGAAGGAACCCAGTACCGCCCGATGCAACATGACCGGTGTCCGGCGCTCGGAATTATCGGCCACATACTGGGCACCGAGGCGACCCGGCATCGAGAAGTCCACCTGTATGGTACCGCACTGCCAGACCCGGCCGATACAGTCTTTCAGGGAGAACTCGATCTTGGGCCCGTAGAAGGCGCCCTCACCCGGCAGCAGTTCCCAGTCCACCCCTTCACGGTTCAGCGCTTCCTCCAGGGCGGCCTCGGCCTTGTCCCAGACCTCGTCGGAGCCTACCCGCTTCTCGGGGCGGGTGGAGAGTTTGTACAGAATCTGGTTGAAGCCGAAATCCTCATACACCTCGTGCAACATGGCAATGAAGCTGGACACCTCTTTCTGGATGGCATCCTCTTCGCAGAAAATATGCGCATCATCCTGGGTAAAGCCTCGCACCCGCATCAGCCCGTGCAGTGCCCCGGACGCCTCGTTGCGGTGGCAGGAACCGAATTCCGCCAGCCGCAGGGGCAGATCCTTGTAGCTCTTCAGGCCCTGGTTGAACACCTGGATATGACAGGGGCAGTTCATGGGCTTGATGGCGAAGTCGTGTTTCTCCGACTCGGTGGTGAACATGTCGTCCTGGAACTTGTCCCAGTGACCGGAGCGTTCCCACAGGGTACGCGACACCACCTGGGGCGTCTTGATTTCCTGGTAGCCATGGCGACGCTGCATCTCGCGCATGTACTGCTCGATTTCCTGGTACAGCGACCAGCCGTCCGGGTGCCAGAACACCATGCCCGGGGCTTCTTCCTGCATGTGGAACAGGTCCAGTTTCTTGCCGATCTTGCGGTGGTCCCGCTTTTCGGCTTCTTCCAGGCGCTGCAAGTAAGCCTTCAACTCCTTCTTGTTGCCCCAAGCGGTGCCGTAGACCCGCTGCAACTGCTCGTTACCGGTGTCACCACGCCAGTAGGCGCCGGCCACCTTGGTCAGTTTGAAGGCCTTGAGCTTGCCGGTACTGGGCACGTGGGGACCACGACACAGGTCGATGAAATCGCCCTGGCGGTAAAATGAGAGGTCCTCGTCACCGGGGATGTCCTCGATGATGCGTACCTTGTATTCCTCGCCCATCTCGCGGAAGAGCCTGACGGCCTCCTCCCGGGACATAACAGAGCGGGCTACCGGAATGTCCTGGCTAGCGAGTTCACCCATGCGTTTCTCGATCCGCTCCAGATCCTCGTTGGTGAACGGGCGGTCGAACTTGAAATCGTAGTAGAAGCCGTTGTCGATAACGGGGCCGATGGTCACCTGGGCTTCCGGGAACAGCTCCTTTACCGCCATTGCCAGCAGATGGGCGGTGGAGTGGCGGATAACATCAACGCCATCCTCGTCGCGTTCGGTGACGATGGCCAGGTCGGTGTCCTGGTCAATCTCATAGCTGGTGTCCACCAGCTTGCCGTTGACCCGGCCCGCCAGGGCGGCCTTGGCCAGGCCCGCACCAATGTCGGCGGCCACATCATGAACGGTGACAGGGTTGGGGAAACTGCGATGACTGCCGTCAGGCAGGGTGACTACCGGCATGGGAAAACTCCTCTCAGCGGTGATCCGTACCAAAGACCACGTGTTAACGGGAGCCGCGCTACCAGTGCGGCTCGATCGGGGCGGAGTTTAACAGGAAATCTGCCGGCCTGTCAGGTGGCTGGCTCCGCTTCCGGCGGCTTTTCCTGGCGCCGTCGACGTACCTGCAGCCAGCCAACCAGAAGCAACAGAATGACCGCCGGAATATACACCAGCTCCCTGGGCGGACGGTCCTGGGGCACGCGGATGGTATTAATGGTCCAGCCAAAATCCAGCCCGGCGTCTTTAGCCGCACTATCGAAACCGACAAAGTCGACGGTGTAGACATCGCCATCCTGGCTTCCCTCGATACCCATGTTCAACAGGCGCTCCCCGCCACTTTCACCTTCGGCCAGCGGCAGTTTCATCCAGGTGGTGCGTTCCTCGTCGCCGGTCATCGACAGCCCCCCGGCCTGTATCATGATCGACTCGGTGTCAGGCATATCGGCCAGTACCTCGACCTGTTGCACCAGCTCCGCCCCCGGACGCTCCTCATATTCAGGATAGATCCGGTCCCACCAGAAGCCGGGACGGAACAGGGTGAACGCGATAAGGATCAGCAGGGCCGACTCCCAACGGTAGCTTCTCGTCAGCCAGTAGCCCTGGGTGGCCGCCGAAAACGCCAGAATCGCGACCACGGCGCTGACGATGGTAATGATCAGGTCCACCGGTCCGGTGAGCCCGATCAGCAACAGCTGGGTGTTGAAGATAAACATGAACGGCAGCACGGCGGTGCGGATGTCATAGGCGAAGCCCTGGATGCCGGTACGTATCGGATCCGCGCCCGATATGGCTGCGGCCGCATAGGCTGCAAGCCCGACCGGCGGTGTGTCGTCGGCCAGTATGCCGAAGTAGAACACGAACAGGTGCACCGCAATCAGCGGTACCAGCAGGCCATTCTCCGCCCCCAGGGTCACGATCACCGGAGCCATCAACGTGGATACCACGATATAGTTGGCGGTGGTGGGAAGGCCCATGCCCAGCAACAGGCTGATCAGGGCCGTAAAGATAAGGATCAGCATCAGGTTGCCGCCGGATATGAATTCCACAAACTCGGTCATGACCAGCCCGATGCCTGTCAGGGTCACGGTACCCACCACAATGCCGGCGGTGGCAGTGGCCACACCAATACCCACCATATTACGCCCGCCGGTAGCCAGGGCATGGATCAGTTCAGACCAGCCGTTGCTGACGGCACGACCGAGTTCGCCACGCTTGCGGAAAAATGCCTGCAACGGGCGCTGGGTCAGTACGATAAAGATCATGAAGATCGTCGCCCAGAATGCGGACAACTGGGGGGAGAAACGCTCAACGGTCAGGCACCAGACCAGAACCACCACCGGCAGGAGGAAGAACAGGCCACTCTTGACGGTTGGCCCCACCTCAGGCAACTGGGTCATGTCCGAGGTGCCGTCGTCCACTTCCAGCGCCGGAAATCGGGTCCCGTAGGCGACCAGGCCGATATAGGTCAGCAGCAGCAGCGGGCCCAGCACCCAGACGGCGGCGTCCCCCATCAGGGTCTTGGTCCAGCCGATACCGTAGTAGACCACCAGAGTCAGGATAATCAGACCCAGCAGCAGGACCACCCAGGTGAGCATCCGCTGGGCAAGGGTGGGTTTGTTCAGGCGCTCAATGCCCTTCATGCCCAGCTTGCACGCTTCCAGATGCACGATGTAGAGCAGCGCAATGTAGGAAATCATGGCCGGCAGGATGGCGTGTTTGATCACCTCCAGGTAAGAAATGCCCACGTACTCGACCATCAGGAAGGCTGCCGCACCCATGATGGGCGGTGTCAGCTGGCCATTGGTGGACGCAGCCACCTCCACCGCCCCGGACTTGGTGGCAGGGAACCCCACCCGCTTCATAAGCGGAATGGTAAAGGTGCCGGTGGTCACCACGTTGGCAATGGACGAGCCGGAAATTACGCCTGAAAGCCCACTGGAGACAACCGCGGCCTTCGCCGGCCCGCCTCTCATATGGCCAAGCAGCGCGTAGGCTACCTTGATGAAATAGTTACCGGCGCCCGCTTTCTCCAGCAGTGCGCCAAACAGTACGAACAGGAACACGAAGGTGGTGGACACGCCAAGAGCCACGCCAAACACACCCTCGGTGCCCAGCCATTGATGAGACGCCAGCTTCTGCAGGCTCGCTCCCTTATGGGCAATCACATCCGGCATCCAGGGGCCGGCCAGGGAATAGGTGATGAACACCGCGGCGACAACCGTCAGTGGCAGACCAAGCGCCCTGCGCGTCGCCTCCAGCAGGAGCACCAGACCAGTCAGTGCGACGATCAGGTCCTGCAGTATAGGCGCACCGGGGCGTTCAGAGAGTTCGTCATAGAACAGGAACAGGTAGGCGGAGGCAAACGACGCTGCCAGCGCCAGAATCCAGTCAAACCAGGGAATATGGGTATTGTGCCGGCCCCGGAACATGGGGAAGGCCGTGAAGGCCAGAAACGTCGCAAACGCCAGGTGGATGGAGCGGGCTTCCGTGGAGTTGAAGATGCCGAAGTTGACGATGAACGGCAGCGGGGAAGCAATCCACAACTGGAACAGCGACCACACCACCGGAACGATAAACAACAGAACCGATGCGGGGCCGGTCAGCGCCCTGCCCCCGGTTTCCGTCTGCAGTACTTCATGAATCCTGGAGACATCTACGTTATCGGAAGCAGACGGGTCGCGCTTGCTCATGGGCCGGTTCCATCGGATATTGGGTGGTCAGATACAAATCGCCGGAGGACTCAGCCTCCGGCGATGATGCTACCTAAAGGTCTGGCTATTACTCGATCAGGCCAGCCTCCCGGTAATATTTCTCAGCGCCTTTGTGCAACGGTGCGCTCAGGGCGTCAGATACCATCTCTTCCTTGTTGAGGTTGCTGAACGCCGGGTGCAGGCGCTTGAAGCTGTCAAAGTTCTCGAACACGGCCTTGACCACTTCGTATACCACTTCCTCATCCACGTCAGAGGAGGTCACAAAGGTGGCTGCCACACCGAAGGTTTTCACATCTTCGTCATTGCCGCGGTACATGCCGCCCGGAATGGTGGCAACCCGGTAATACGGGTTATCGTCAACCAGGGCCTGGGTAGCCTCGTTGTCCACCGCAACGATGGTGCTGTCACAGGAGGTGGTTGCTTCCTTGATGGCTCCGGAGGGGTGGCCCACGGTGTAGAAGAAGGCGTCGATATTGCCATCACACAGCGCCTGGGACTGTTCCGCTGCCTTCAGTTCCGCTGCCAGGGAGAACTTGTCCATGGTCCAGCCCATTTCGTCCATCAGGACTTCCGCCGTGGCCCGCTGGCCGGAGCCGGGGTTACCCACCGATACACGCTTGCCTTCCAGGTCTTCAAAGGTCTTGATGCCGGAGCCCTTGCTGGCAACCACGGTGAACGGCTCGGGATGCAGCGAAAAGACCGCACGCAGCTTCTCGTTCTTGTCGCCGTCGAATTCGCTGGTGCCGTTATAGGCGCGGTACTGCCAGTCTGACTGGGCCACCGCCAGATCCAGCTCGCCCTGGCTGATTGCATTGAGGTTGTAGACAGAACCACCGGTGCTTTCCACCGAGCAACGGATACCATGCTCCTTACGGTCCATGTTGACCAGACGGCAGATAGCGCCGCCGGCAGGATAGTAGACGCCGGTCACACCGCCGGTGCCGATGGTCACGAAGCGCTGTTCCTGTGCCGATACCGACATGGAGCCCGCAGCCAGGCCCACGGAGGCCGCCAGGGCCAGGGTGGAGGCTTTGAGTCGCAGTGCTGTTCGGATTGCCATAGACGATTCCTTCTTCATTCGTGTTATTGGTGGAGCCCGGAAACCCTGCCTGCTCATGAACAGAGGACAACTTCCAGAGACTCATCAGCCGGACGTTACAATACGTCACATACTCAGCTTGTTAGAAAATAGCCCACATCGGCTTCAAAATAAAGCCGGGGTATGAACTAACCTTCTGAGTATTCAGTCTTTATCCTCCACCGTCTCACTCAGCCAGGCTCTTGTGGACGATCTCGTACACATCCCGCGAGAGCCCGTCCTTGTCACGCACGGACTCCAGCGCCTTGCGCATGCCCTCGCTGTAGACATGGGCAAACTTGCGCCAGCGGGTCAGAGGCGCCGTCAGCCGGGCGGCAATCTGGGGATTGCTGTCATCAAGCCTGCGGATGGTGTCCGCCAGGAACTGGTATCCGGATCCATCCTGATCATGGAAATGGACCAGGTTCTGGCCGGCAAACGCGCCGACGACATGACGGATCTTGTTCGGATTCTTCCAGTCGAAGGCCTCGTGTTCCAGCAACCGGCGGACTGCTGCCAGATCGCCGGAAACCGGGCTGGATGCCTGGATGGAGAACCACTGCTCCACCACTTGCGGGTCCCTGTGCCACTGCTGGTAGAAGGCATCGAGCGCACGACTGCGCTCTTCCTCGAAGGGCGAATTCACCAGCGCCCGCAGGGCCCCGGACTGGTCGGTCATGTTGGTAGCCGACTGGAACTGCGCCAGGGCCAGGTCCCGCGCCTCTTCGTCACCGATATGCAGCAGCCAGGCCAGCGCCATATTGCGCAGGCTGCGGCTGGCCACGTCCTCCGGGGTTACCTGATAGCTTTCCGCCGGCTGCTGGCGCTGATAGCAGGCCATCAGGTCATCTCGCAACGCGGTCGCCAGCGCTTTCAGTACCCGTTCACGGGCGTGGTGGATGGTCTGCACATCGGCCTGCTCCGCCAGCTCGATCAGGTAGGCTTCGGAGGGCAGTTGCAGCATCTTCGCCACCAGCGCCTGGTCCGCGTCCCTGTCATCGAGCAGGGTGCGGCTGGCGTTGATCAGCCGCGGATCCACTTCTGTCTCGGCATGCCCGGAGACCTCATGTATCACGTCCACCGCCAGGCGCTGGCCGGCATCCCAGCGGTTGAAACCATCGCTGTCATGGCTCATCAGGAACATCAGCTGATCGCGATTCCAGGGGTAGTTCACCCGTACCGGTGCCGAGAAGTTCCGCAACAGAGAAGGCACCGGGCGACTGCCAACACCGGTAAACTCGAAGACATGCTCCCGCTCCGTCAGCTCCAGCACACGGGTGGGCTCACCAGATCCGCTTTCGCCGGCCAGGGTCAGCGGAATGTCATTGCCTTCGGTGTCCAGCAGGCCCACGGCGAACGGAATATGCTGGGGTTTCTTGTCGGTCTGTCCCGGTGTGTCGGGAATGCTCTGGCGGATCGTCAGACGGTAGACCTGTTCTGCCTTGTCGTAGTCATCCTCCACAACCAGCTCCGGTGTACCGGCCTGCTCATACCACAGGCGGAACTGCCCCAGGTCTTTGGCACTGGCATCCTCCATGGCTTTGACGAAGTCATCGGTAGTGACCGCCTCACCGTCGTGGCGCTGGAAGTAGAGGTCGCTGCCCTGGCGGAACAGCTCTGGCCCCAGCAGGGTATGGATCATGCGCACCACTTCGGCACCCTTCTCGTAAATGGTGAGGGTATAGAAGTTGGAGATTTCCATGTAGGAGGCGGGCCGCACCGGATGCGCCATGGGGCCACCATCTTCGGCAAACTGGGCGGTACGCAGCAGGGTCGCGTTCTCGATGCGATTAACGGTGGGCGAGCCCATATCCGCGGAGAACTGGGAATCCCGGAACACGGTGAAGCCTTCTTTCAGGCTGAGCTGGAACCAGTCGCGGCAGGTTACCCGGTTGCCGGACCAGTTGTGGAAGTACTCATGGGCAACAATGGACTCGATACGCTGGAAGGCCATGTCGGTTTCCGACTCGGGCCGGGCCAGCACACAGGAGGAATTGAAGATGTTCAGGCCCTTGTTTTCCATGGCCCCCATGTTGAAGTCGTCCACCGCCACGATCATGAAGATATCCAGATCGTATTCGCGGCCATAAACCTCCTCATCCCAGCGCATGGCCCGTTTCAGGGAGTCCATGGCGTGGTCTGTCTTCTCGGCGTTACGGGGTTCGATATAGATACGCAGGTCGATGTCGCGGCCGGATAGGGTGGTAAAGCTGTCCCTCTGCTCCACCAGATCTCCTGCCACCAGGGCAAACAGGTAACTGGGCTTGGGGAACGGATCCTCCCAGGTGACATAGTGGCGGCCGCCGTCGAGATCGCCCCGGTCCACGTCGTTGCCGTTGGACAGCAGGATCGGGTAGGCCGCCTTGTCTGCCTCAATGCGGGTGCGATAGCGGGCCATGACATCCGGACGATCCGGGAAGTAGGTAATACACCGGAAGCCCTCTGCCTCGCACTGGGTGCAGAACATGCCGGATGACTTGTAAAGACCTTCCAGCCGGGTGTTGTTCTGGGGCTCAATCCAGGTCACCACCTTCAGCTCGAAAGCGTCCGGTACAGACGGCACCACCAGCCACTCACCGCGATCTTCATACTCACCTGCTTGCAATGCCCGGCCGTCCAGATGAACGGACTCCAGGGTCAGGGAATCACCGTTCAGTTCCAGTTGCTCCCCACTGCCGCTGGCTTCCGGGTTGCGTCGCATGGTCATTGTGCTGTGCACACGGGCGCCTTCTTCAAACAGCTCAAAGCGCAGGTCAACGTGGTCGACCAGGAAGTCCGGTACGCGATATTCACTCAGGTAAATGGTTTTCGGTTGGCTTGTGCGCATGGTGATATTACTCCGACAAAACCCGTACACGAACGTTGTAAGCCGTGTACTTGCGAATGTTGATAACCCCGGTGTCCAGCATCAGATACTGCCCCTTTATTCCCTGGAGCACGCCGGTGGCCACGGGCTGCTTGTCCAGGTTGTGGGTCTTTATCTTTTCCGGCCAGGTGTCCACCGGATAAGCCAGGTGCCAGACCGGATCGTCAGCAATCTCGAGTGTCTCCCGCCCATGCTCGGCGCTCAGTTGCTCGAGCTCTGGCGCAATCTTCTCCAGCAGGGCGCCTCGTTCCGCCAGCAGGTCAATCTCCGGCGCTTCCCCCTTGAGCATGGTACGCCAGTTGGTGCGATCAGCCACATGCTGCTTGCAGGCCACCTCCACCAGCCCGGCCAGGTAACGGGTTGCCACCCGCAACATGGGCACGGCCGCCACAGCCCCCTGGTCCACCCAGCGGGTGGGCACCTGGCTGGCCCGGGTAATACCGACTTTCAGCCCGGAGGAATTCGCCAGGTATACGACGTGACCGGTCATGCAGTGGGTTTCACCCCACTCCGGCTCGCGACAGGTACCCAGGTGATAGTGGCATTTTTCCGGACTCATTATGCAGCTGTCACAGGCCGCCAGCCGCTTGAAACAGGGAAAACAGTACCCCTGACTGAAGCTCTTGCTGGTTTTCCGGTTGCAGTGGATACAACGGATTTCGCCGCTGAACGTGATTTCAACCTGCCTTCCCAGCAGCTCATTCAGGGGCAGACTGTGATCACCTACCCTCAGGGTATAGTTCACCGGCGTATCAGCCGCCACGGGCATTTTTACCAGCCGGCCACTGAGTTCAATCGATTCGCCCAAGACCACCTCAGCTGACAATCCGAATGGTATCTTCGCCGCTATCCTTGCCGGAACCGCAAGACTGGCGCTCAATATAGCCAACGCGCTCTGACTCGGGGATATCATGGGTCTTTTCGTAGTGGATGACGGCTTCCAGGCAAATCTTCCGCTGATCGTCAGAGACCTTGCGGCCATCCGGCCACTTGCCCAGCTCGATGGCCCGGCGCAGGTTCTGGTAAACCGTTGGATCCAGTCGCTCAATTAATTCTTCGTAAGTCATAAAAAACCCCGGAAAAGGTTTGACACCCTTAAACGTAAATGATTATCATTAACTCACCAAATGACGCGGTCGTTTCATTTGGTCTCTCTCATCAGGAGCTTCCGAGCTCATTTACGCCCCACCTTTTGGTGGGGCTTTTTTTGTCTGCCTATCAGGAAATCACTCTTCAGGCTGCCTGGCGACGCCGGGGCGGCGGCATGATGAGCGCCATCAGCAGGCCACCAAGGAAGCCGCCCAGGTGTGCCTCGTTCGCCATACGACCTATACCCAGCCAGACCGGCAAGGGTGTGAAGCCGATGATCATCCAGACCAGGGCAAAGGAGACCAGCGCTGGCGGAAACTGGAAGCGGGGCAGCCGTTGCTGGCTGAGCCAGCAGTAGCCGAGTACACCATAGACCACACCGGACAAGCCGCCGAACAGCGGCCCCGACACCACGTACTGCAGAGTGTTGGAGGCCAGGCTGGTGACCAGGAACAGCGCCACGAACCGGCCGCGCCCGTCCATCCATTCCACCTGGCTGGCCAGGAACCACAGCATGACGGCGTTAAACACGATGTGCATCACGCTGAAATGCAGGAAATCCGGTGAGATCAATCGCCAGAACTGCCCGCTGGCCAGGGTTTCCATCAGTGCGCCCAGTCGCTGATCAAGAGTTGCCCACTCGTGGACCTGGGGATCCACATACATGAACATCAGGGAGATGACATTCTCGCCCAGCCCGGTCAGCCATGCAGCTATGGCCGACACTACGATCACGCCGAACACCAGCGGCGAGTGTCTGGGAGCCGGCTGCCAGCGACCACCGCGCACCGGCGCACGGCTTGCCTGGTTGACCTGATCACGCACCTCATCCCGGGTCATATACTGCTCCAGTGCTGCCAGCACGGGCTCGGTATGTTCCGGATCGGCCAGCCAGAGTACCTGGATCCCGGACTCCCGGGTTATCTGATGCTCTACGCCCTGGTGACCCAGCCACGTGCTGAAGCCGGAAAGATCTTCGCCGGTCTGCAGTTCCTTGATTCGATACAAACCGGTTACCTCGCCACGCTGTCTTCGGCCTGGGGACTACCGGACAGTTCCGGACGCTCCACATTCACGTAGACGAACTTTTCCGGCAACAGTTCTGGTTCGTCGTCCAGTCGATAGGCCACCAGTTTGCCGTATTTCACGGCACTGAAATCCAGGCAGGCGACATTGGGTTTCAATGGGGCAGGCTCGCCTTCCATCCAGTAGTGGCCGACAAAAACGGGGCGTTCGCCGCTCGGGTACTGGATAATTTCCGAACGCTCCCGGGCGGACAGCTCAAGACGGGCCACCTCCTCCGGCAGTGGATCGGGCTGGAATACCACATCGCCATAGGTTTTCGGATTGTCGGCCCAGAATTTGGTACGGAAGAACTTGCGGGTGTATCCATCCCTGCCGGTAATGGTCATGCCATTCGGCAGCGGCATATCGGTGCCTCGCAACAGGGTATCCATGACCTGGCCGGCGAAGGATTCAATGGCTGCCGAGGCGTGCAGGAAATCATCATCGATACAGGCACTGCCCTGGCTTTCCAGGAACTGGCGAATGAGTCGTTCATCCCAGCAGGCATGAACGGCCCGGAAGTGATCTTCCTCGATGAACAGGGGCAAGGTGTAGAACCACTCCAGAAACTCGTTCCACTCCTGGGGGTAGTGATCAAACTGCTCCAGCGTTTCACGGATCAGGCGGTCATGGCGGGCATTGTGCTCCCGCAGAAATTCCTTGCCGCTGCCCGGCCGTGCCCGGGTGCAGTAGCCCAGGGCGTTGTACTCATGGTTGCCCATGACGATCCGGGCAGAGCCATGTTCCACCATGTCGCGCACCAGGTGCAGGGCCTCGCGGATACGCGGGCCCCGGTCAATGATGTCGCCGATAAAAATCGCCTGCCGGGTCGGGTGCTGATAGATACCATTGCGCTTCTTGTAGCCCATCTGCTCCAGCAGGTGCTCGAGCGTGCGGGCGCAACCATGGATATCGCCAATGATGTCGTAGCCCCGTGAGGCCTTTCTTGCACTTGCCATGATCAACTCGCTGCTATCTCGCTGGCCCAACCGAGTTTCTCGCGGCAGGTGGCGTAGAAATTGTGATCCCTGGGATGGATCAGGCGGATCTTGAAGGGTTTCTTGGTGATGCGAATGATATCGCCAGGTGCACAGGCGATATCCATCTGACCGTCAAAGCTGACCTGGGGATAGGTTTCGTTGGTGTCACCAATCACCAGTTTGATTTCGCTCTTGCCATCCACCACGATTGGCCGGCTGCTGAGGGTATGAGGAAACATCGGCACCAGGACGATGGCGTCCAGCTTGGGGTGCATGATCGGCCCCCCGGCCGACAGCGAATAGGCGGTGGAACCGGTGGGCGTGGACACGATCAGACCATCGGAGCGCTGACTGTAGACAAAGTGACCGTCGATGTAGAGGTCAAAGCCGATCATCCGCGTGGATTTACCCGGGTGCAGCACCACATCGTTCAGGGCGCTGCCGAACCCCAGTGGCTGCCCGTCGCGCTCCAGGTTGCCATCCAGCAGGAAGCGGTTCTCTTCGATGTAATCTCCCTGGAGTACACTTGCCAGCCGTTCCTCCAGGTCAGACGGTGTTATATCGGTGAGAAAGCCCAGGCGGCCCCGGTTGACCCCCAGAATAGGGATTTTGGACTTGGCCAGTTCGCGGGCGGCACCCAGCAGGCTGCCATCACCGCCAACCACGATCACCAGGTCACAGATTTCCCCCAACAGCTTTTTGCTGGCCACCTGAAGGCCGTGGCCCGGCAGCATGCTCGCCGTATCCTGCTCCAGGATAACCTGGTAGTTCTCGCTCAGCAGGTAGGTCTTTAGGGACCGCAGTGTCTCGACCACCTTGACACTGCCCATGCGGCCGATAACCCCGATATTCCTGAATTGATCCATTAAATCTCTCAGTCTGTCAGTGGCGCGTTACTTGTCCGCCCATCTTAACGAATTACGGATCAATTCTGAAAAAGATTGTCCGGCGTCTGTCTATTCGGCACTCGCGTGCTGATCACAACGATCGTGGACGCCGGGCTCGAAGTCAGCCGGCTGACTGACCCGCATCACCGGTCTGCCACAGGTCTGGCCTTTTTTCTTGCCGGGGGCACGACAGACAGGATTCTCGTAGTGTTCAAGCCAGCGGCGATAGGCCGGCTCGGAGATACCGCATTTCTCGGCGGCGTAACCGGTCGGGTTGTCAAAATAGCGCCTTAGGTCATTGAACGGCAGGGTAATATGGCCAACGCCGGCATGATAGCCAACGAGAAAGACTTTCTGGTCCTTAAGGTGCCCGATCAGGCTGTCCTCGTCCGGAGCCCGGTCCCGTGTTTCATCCAGCGACAGCTCAAGGTCACGGATCACCTTGCCCAGATTGTCCACCTCCCGCTGCTTTCGCTCCAGCTGTTCACGCAGCAGTACGACTTCCGCCTGGGCGGCCTCTTCCAGGCCCTGCGGGGCCTCCTGAACTGACGCCCGTGCGGCTTCCAGTTGCTTGCGCAACTCTTTCACCTGCAGATCGCGGCGTTCCAGGCGCTTCCTGGCCTTGCTGGAGTCGAGCCGGGCTCGCTCCATCGACCGCTCCAGCTCGGCTTTTTCCTCCTGCCAGGCGCGGTATTCCAGGCGGTGTTCGCGCTGTATTGCAGACATTGAGTCCTTGTGGGCGCTCTGTAGGGTCTTGATGCGCAGGCGTTGCTCACGAATCATGTGAGCCAGCCGGTTCCGCTGGGCAGTGGCCTCCTGGGCGGCCACCTCCGCATCCGGCTTGCCCAGGGCAGTACGCAACACCGGAATCTGATCCTCAGAGGAGTCCTTGCGCCTGAACTTGAGATGGTTGGCCGTCACGGCCTTGCGAATGGTCTGGAAATGGTTGGAGCCCGGCGTCATGTCCGGATCCCACAGATCGGACTTGTAACGCTTCTCGGGGCAAAGGCTGCGGCAGACCAGCCTGATGGGACCGGCGCCCATGTCCGGCCCGGCGGACCCCTTGCCTGCCAGCGTTTCTACCGGAATATTCCAGTGGCTGTCGGCCCGCCCTTGCTCATCAAAATAGATACGGAAGAACACCAGGCCACGTACCAGCAGGTCCGTGCCGATCTGCACGAACACCGCCCGAACCTCGGTATCAGCCAGGTCTGACAGGCCCACATAGCCGTCCAGAAAGGCGTCGAACTCGGTTGCCCGCATTTGACGTGAAACGTCGATCCCATCCATGAAGAAAACCGCAGAATACCCTTCAGCGGATGGATCGGCTAAAGCCATTCAATGCCTCCCGGCCAGACAAAACCTGAGTTACCAAATGCCATGACACTTAATTAGTCACAACATTGCATCCGAACTAATCAGTGTGAAGGCAAGTAGGCATTTTAGCCAGTGTGAGCCACCACCGGGAACAAAGAACTGTGAGGAATTGTGATTGACTACCGCCAGAACGGGTCGGCTGGAACACCGACCCGTCGCTATTGGCTTCAGGTTTTCAGACAGCAGCTGCGAGCCTGCTACCCTGATCAATGGCCCGTTTTGCGTCCAGTTCCGCTGCCACATCAGCACCACCGATCAGGTGCACCGCCAGGCCACTGGCCTCCAGCCCCGCCTGCAATTCCCGCAGGGGTTCCTGGCCGGTGCACAGAACAATGCTGTCCACCTCCAGCACCCGGTCTTCGGTGCCACCGTCCTTGCCGGCAAGCGTTACGTGCAGGCCGTCATCGTCGATACGTCGGTAGGTCACACCCGGCACCATATGCACCCCTTTCATCTTGAGTGCCGACCGGTGGATCCAGCCGGTGGTCTTGCCCAGCCCCTTGCCGACCTTGGAGGTCTTGCGTTGCAGCAGCCAGATCTCCCGGGCCGGTGGCGTGACATCCGCGGTAACGCCCTCGATGCCACCACGATGCTCAACAGTCAGGTCCACGCCCCACTCCTTCATGAACGCCTGCTTGTCCAGAGACACAGACTCGCCCTGGTGCACCAGCAATTCGGACACATCAAAACCGATACCACCGGCACCCATCACGGCAACGCGCTTGCCAACGGGCTTGTTACCCCTGATGGCATCGATGTAGCCAACCACACTGGGGTGATCGATACCTTCGATGTCCGGTATCCTGGGGATGACCCCGGTAGCCAGGATCACCTCATCAAAACCTCCCGCCTTCAGGGCATCGGCGTCCACCCGCGTACCCAGGCGTACATCCACGTTCAGCTTTTCGAGCATCACCCGGTAATAGCGAAGTGTCTCGTGGAACTCCTCCTTACCCGGAATGCGCTTGGCCAGGTTGAACTGGCCGCCGATCTCGTCCGCGGAATCGAACAGGGTAACCCGGTGGCCTCGCTGGGCCGCCACCGTGGCAAAGGCCAGTCCTGCGGGGCCCGCACCCACCACCGCCAGGGCCTTCGGCTGCCCGGCGGGGGTGTAATTCAGCTCGGTTTCGTAGCAGGCCCTGGGGTTAACCAGACAGCTGGTCAGCTTGCCGCTGAAGGTATGGTCCAGGCAGGCCTGGTTACACCCGATACAGGTATTGATTTCTTCAGCACGGTCCTCCGCCGCCTTGTTAACCAGATCTGCGTCCGCCAGGAACGGGCGGGCCATGGAAACCATGTCCGCCTCGCCGGAGGCCAGGATCTCTTCGGCAACATCCGGCATATTGATGCGGTTGGTGGTGACCAGCGGAATGCTGACTTCTTTCTTCATTCGCGCAGTGACTTCGGTAAAGGCGCCCCGGGGTACCGAGGTGGCAATAGTCGGCACCCGTGCCTCGTGCCAGCCGATGCCGGTATTGATAATGGTGGCCCCGGCCTTTTCGATGGCCTTGCCCAGCTGAACCACCTCATCCCAGGTGCTGCCCTCTTCCACCAGGTCGAGCATGGACAGGCGGTAGATGATGATGAAGTTCGGCCCGACCTTCTCTCGCACCCGGCGAACAATTTCCAGAGGCAGGCGGATACGGTTCTCGTAGCTGCCACCCCAGCGGTCGGTGCGCTTGTTGGTGCGCTCGACAATGAACTGGTTAATGAAGTAGCCCTCGGAGCCCATGATCTCGACCCCGTCATAACCTGCACGTTGTGCGAGCGCGGAGGCTAAGACGTAATCCTCGATCTGCTTCTCGATACCCGTCTCGTCCAGCTCATTGGGCTTGAAGGGGTTGATGGGCGCCTGCACCGCTGACGGCGCCACCAGCTGGGGCTGGTAGGCGTAGCGGCCGGCATGGAGAATCTGCATGCAGATGGTGCCTTCCGCCTGGTGTACGGCCTCGGTGATCACCTTGTGCTGGTCAGATTCTTCTTCCGTGGTCATCTTGGCGGCACCGGGGCCCACGCTGCCTTCCACATTGGGGCCGATACCACCGGTCACAATCAGGCCTGCCCCGCCACGGGCCCGCTCGGCATAGAACGCCGCCAGCCGTTCAAAACCCTTGGGCCGCTCTTCCAGCCCCAGGTGCATGGAGCCCATCAGGGTTCGGTTGCGGAGGGTGGTGAAGCCCAGGTCCAGGGGTTCCAGTAGATGTGGGTAGCGGGATTTGCCCGGTTGCGGGGATACGGTCATTTTGCGGTCTCTCTAATCAGTTTTTAGTTATCTAGCGGCACCACCAGAGTTCGAGGGGCGGTGCCGGGGGCGGTTTTCCGGGACCTTCAAAAACAGGGACGTTTTTGAAGATCTACGACCGCCACGGATGGCGGAAGTGCAGATTTTGCAGGAGCAGAAATCTGCCAGGGATGTATTTACGGCGTGTCCCGGAAAAATGCACCCGGTGCCGAACCATGCACTGGAGTCGCAATCAGGGTTGCTTCGACCGGCACGATCCCAGGCAGATACTCGGGTTCGATTAAAGTAGAGGTTAGTGGAACTCAGCTCAAGACTTACGGGGCAGTTTTTACGACAGTTAAACACAAAGAAACACGCGCACCCTCATGGGCACAATGCAGAAACAAGATAGAAAGATAGGTACACAAGAGAGGAAAAAATGGCGGAGCGGACGGGACTCGAACCCGCGACCCCCGGCGTGACAGGCCGGTATTCTAACCAACTGAACTACCGCTCCGCGCGGCGTTGCCATCAACCCTGAAACCGAAGGAGAGGAAACAGTTGAGCCAGTCAGCGTGACTGCTCTGTGACAACGAGGGCGCATTATAAAGATGGCACCGGCCATGTCAACGCTTTGCGAAAAACTTTTTCCGGGACACCCCAAGAATAACCCTCAGAGCAATCCGGGGTGCCTGGCTGAAGGACGATGAGGGCCTATTCCGGTACCGAATCAGCCGTGACCGGAGCCACCGGCAGCGTAAAGAAAAACACGGCACCCGGGCCCGACGGGCGCTCGAATCCGATTTCACCACCCTGGGCCTGAATCAGCGACCGGCACAGGGTCAGACCTATCCCCATGCCCTGCTCCTTGGTGGTGAAAAACGGCAGGAACAGCTTCTGTTCGGCATCTTCCGGCAGCCCTTCACCATGGTCACGCACCTCAATGCGCACCATGGTGTCGCTGAGCATGCTGGCCGTGACTTCCACGGGATCATGGGAACCCGCTGCCCGGGTGGATTCGAGGGCATTGCGGATCAGGTTCAGAGCCACCTGCTGCACCTGGATCGGATCCGCCAGCACGTCCGGTACATTGTCGGTCACCCGTACCTCGACGCCGCCGTCATTGTTACGGGCGTCCACCTCAGCAAACTGGCGGGTTTCGTCCAGCAGGCTGGCCACAGACAGCACCTCCTTGCCCATTGCCGGCTTGCGCACGAAGCCACGGATACGGCGGACCACTTCACTGGCGCGATGAGACTGGGCTTCAATCTTTTCCAGGGTCTGGGACAGCAGTTCGGGGTCCGGGTCGTCCGTGCGAAGCATGCGCTGGGTTACCCGGGCGTAATTGGTGATGGCCGTCAGGGGCTGGTTAACCTCATGGGCAAAACCCGCAGCCATTTCGCCCATGGTGGCCAGTCGCGAGGCGTGGGCAAGCTGATCCCGTTGCTCCTGCACCAGGTCGCGGGCATCCTCCAGGGCCTGGTCGTTTTCCAGTTCGGTGGTGATGTCCCGGAACACCACCACGGCGCCGGTAAGGTGATCGCCTTCCTTTTTCGGGGTAGCCCGATATTCAGCGGGAAAGCCGGAGCCATCAGCCCGGTACATGGTAACGTCCCGCTGATGCTCAGCGATCCCCTGGCTGCAGGTTGCCTGAACCGGAAGCCCGGGTGCCGATTCATTGCCCCCGGCCTCGTCTTCCTGCCAGAGGGTGCCGGAACAGGGCCGTGGCTGGCGAAAGTGAAGTTCGAAGAAGTTCTTTCCGATCAGTTCTTCCACGCTGCAACCGGTGATCATCGCCGCCGCCGGATTGGCAAAAGCGATGTCGCCCTCCGCGTCCAGCCCGTAGATGCCTTCACTGATCGCATTGAGGATACGGGTCTGGTCGCTCTCCAGCTCACGATTACGTTCTTGCAGCGCCCGTTCCAGGCGAATGACACGAGCGTGGGTGCTGACCCGGGCAATGACTTCCTGGGCCTGGAACGGCTTGGAGATATAGTCGGCGCCACCCAGGGAGAACCCCTTAAGCTTGGCGTCCACGTCGTCCAGAGCGGAAAGGAATACGACAGCGGAATCTGCAGTGACAGGATCCGACTTCAGGCGCTCGCACACCTGGTATCCATCCAGGTCGGGCATCATGATGTCCAGCAGGATCACTTCAGGCTTGTGACGATACGCCAGGGTCAGCGCCTTCTCGCCGTCGTTGGCAATCAGAAGGTGATAGCCACGGTCCTTGAGGGTTTCGTACAGGACCTTGAGGTTCTGGGCATTATCGTCAACAAGTAGCACCGTCGGATCAGTGCTCGCCTGGTCAGTCATAGGTTACAGCCGGTTAAGAGAATACGGGCATAATGAGCCGTGCATCACCCGACGTCGATAAGGTCCTTTACGGACAGCACCATACGAACCAGGTGCGCCAGGGAATGGGTGCCCATCTTGTGCATGACCCGTGATCGATGAATTTCCACCGTGCGCTGACTGATCTCCAACTCGATGGCAATCACCTTGTTGGCCTGGCCGGCAATCATGCGCTCCATGATTTCCGTTTCCCGGGGAGTCAGGGTCTTGATGCGGCGAACAATTTCCTGGCGCTCACCCAGTGTCTTGCGCTGTTCACGGTCCTGCTCCAGGGCGGACTCGATTTTTTCCAGCAGGGCTTCCTCCCGGTACGGCTTCTGGATGAAGTCCACCGCACCTTCCTTCATGGCGTCCACTGCCAGCGGCACATCACCGTGGCCGGTCACGAAGATGATGGGCAACAGGGAATGCTTTGCATTGAGCTTTTTCTGAAGCTCCATGCCATCCATACCCGGCATGCGGATATCCAGCACAATGCAGCCGGCCATATCCTCTGAGTAGTCACCGAGAAAATCCGTGGCGCTGGGGTAGGTCTTAACCGACTTGCCATCGGATTTAAGCAGCAACTCCAGGGAGTCACGTACCGCTTCATCGTCCTCAACCACATAAACGGTTTGCTGGATATCGGTCATTCTTATCGCTCCTGTCGTTATTCTTGCCCTGACCAGAAAAAACTGAGTGCCGGAGTCCTGCCAGCACCAGCGATTTCCATGAGGTTAATGGATCGTGGAATCCTTTGCAGCCCCCGGGTGGCCTTCACCCTCTTGCCGCTCCTGCTCACGCAGGTCCGCCAGACGCCGTGCAATGGCACCAAATACCGTGCCACGGGGGTAGTGCCCCTTGCGGTCCGCACGGCCTGCTGGTTTGCCCAACATCAGTTCAATCGCCTCTTCCACAGTGGTGACCGCGAAAATATGGAAGCGCTCTGCCCGGACAGCATCCACCACCCGGCTGTCCAGCATCAGGTTCTGCACGTTGGTCCTGGGCATGACAACGCCCTGCGTACCGGTAAAGCCCTTGATGTTACAGGTCTCGAAGAAGCCCTCTATTTTCTCGTTGGCCCCACCAATGGGTTGTACCTCACCAAACTGATTCAGGGAACCGGTAATAGCCAGGTCCTGGCGCACCGGGATACCGGACAGGGCAGACACCAGGGCACAAAGTTCGGCCACCGATGCGCTGTCGCCATCCACCTCACCGTAATTCTGCTCGAAGGTCAGGCTGGCCGACAGATGCATCGGATCTTTCGCGGCAAACCGCGACGAGAGCCAGGCACTGAGGATCATCACGCCCTTGGAGTGGATGTTGCCGCCAAGCTTGGCGTCGCGCTCGATGTCCAGCACATCCCCGTCGCCGTAGTAACAGGTAGCGGTGACACGGTTCGACAGCCCGAACTCGAACCCGCCGGTGGACAGCACCGATAAGGCATTGACCTGGCCGACACGCTTGCCCTCGGTACTGACCAGCGTTGAGCCATCACGGATCGAATCGTAGAACTGGTCGCGGATACGGCTGCTGCGGTAGCGGGCACTGTCCAGCGCCTGCTCAACGTGGCTGGCATGGATCAGCCGTGCTTTTGCCTGACGGGCCCAGTAGTCGGATTCCCTCAGCAGGTTGGCGATGTCGGCCGCATGCAGCGACAACCGTGCCTGGTGCTCAGCGGCGCGGGCGCTGTATTCGATGATCCGCGCTACCGCCTTGCGGTCACAGTGCAACAGGCCTTTCTCGTACACCAGGCTGGCGATGAACTTGGCATAAAGCAGCTGGCTTTCCGGGGTCCGCAGCATTTCGTTCTCGAAATCCGCCGTTACCCGGAAGAGTTCGGCGAATTCGGGGTCGTAGTCCTGCAGCAGCATCCAGGTTTCCCGGTCACCAAACAGCACAATCTTCACATCCAGCGGGATGGCCTCCGGCTCCAGGGAAATAGTGCCGGACAGGGTCAGTTCCCGCTCCAGGGAGTTGATGGTGATGGACTTGCTGCGCAGCGCTCGCTTGAGGCCGTCCCAGACGAAGGGCTGCTCCAGAACCTTGATGGCATCCATCAGCAGGTAGCCGCCGTTGGCCTTGTGCAGGCTGCCGGGGCGGATCAGGGAATAATCCGTAAACACGGTACCCTTGAAGGTGACGTTCTCCACATAACCAAACAGGTTGTGATAAGTGGGATTATCTTCCACCACCACCGGCACTTCATCGGTTTTCTGGTGCACCAGCAGGTTCACCAGGTAACGACGGGGCATTTTCTTGTCGAGGGAGGCGTAGGCGATGGCTGCCTGCTCCTCGTTATCGTCCAGGAAGATATCGAGGTTCTCCGCCAGATCCTCGCGGACGGACTCCAGGTACGCAACCACGTCCGGCTCCTTCGCATAGCGCCTGGCCAGTTCATCAAACTGGTGGCCGGAGATGGATTCCAGAGTTTCCTGATTCAGTGCCTGCTGCTTTTCGGCATATTCCTGTTCCCAGTCCGCAATCTTGCGCACGGCCTGCCGCAGCCTCTTTTCAAGCTTGTTGATATCGTCTTCAAACTTGTCCCGCTGGCTATCAGTCAGCTCGGCAAAACTTTCAGCGGTATGGGGCTCATCACCATTCATAGCCACCAACCGGTAGCCGCCGGGTGTGGTCAGGGTCAGGCTGACTTTCTTGCGCTTTGCCTGGTTTGCCACCTTTTCCAGTTCGTCTTCCTGTTTCTTGCCATACTCCGCCTTGAGCTGCTCGGCCCGCTCCAGAAAGGTGTCGCTGTCAAAGGTCTGGGGAATCATCTTGACCAGGCGGGCCATGAGTTTTTCCATGTCCTGCCTGAGATTGCCACCCTCACCCGCCGGCAGCCGGATCATCCGTGGCACCCTGGGGTCCTCGAAGTTGGCCACATAACACCAGTCAAAGGTCTTGTGCTCGTCGTCAGCGTGATGCTCCAGATATCGCAACATCATGGTGCGTTTGCCTAGGCCGTTACGGCCGACGGCATAAACGTTGTAGCCACCATGGGGCATGGAGAGCGCGAAACGAACCGCCTCCTGGGCGCGATTCTGCCCGACAATTTCAGCCAGGGGGTCCAACTGCCGGGTGGTCTTGAAGGGGAGGTCCTTGAGAACACATGCCTTGTAAAGCTGATTCAGGGGCAAAGCCTTCAATGTGATGTCCTGTTATGGTTTCCGGGTGGATGATAATGAGTGGCGCAAGGGAAAACCGACATTGTAGGGTGTTCGGGAACAACTGTCGCCTGTGGTTTGGTTGACTGACCGGAATGCGGACCAGTGCACGTTTCTTGCTTGGCACTGATTAAAGATTGACCCGATATGGCCGATAAATTGGAAAACGCTTTATCCCGAGACTCGGTTGTCACAACCACGATTCCGCAGTCGACCAGGGTGGTCAGGGAACCATTTTTCAGGGAGGTCAATGACGTGGAAATACTCAAGACACTGACCCATTCATTGTCGGCGCTTGATCGACCGGCAAAAACGCCAGCCAAGGAAGTGGTCAGGGTAGACGATACCCGGCCAGCGCCTGCCGAACCGGTAAGAGATCGCCGGATGCAGCCGGACCGGCGTCGACGGCAGCTGCCTTTCAAGGGCCCGGACCGGCGAAAGAAATCCAGCCGCAGGCGCGCGATGCTGCTACATCCGAGAACCGGCAAGGAAACCAGCCTTGAAGACCGGCGGGGTCGTAACATTCGAACCAGCGCCTGATACTGGCCGAAGCCGCCCCATCAGCAGAAGCAGGCTGCTATTTACAGCAGCCCGGCATCAAGACTGGCCGCCACGGTCATACCAAGGTCTCGACACTGGTCCTCGAAAGCATCCTGGTACTCGCCCCGGCACAACAGGGGCTCCTGCACCTGGCGCCAGCGCAGACCGGTAATGATGCTGTCGATGGCCCGATGGGTGCCGGTGCCATCACGGCCGGCGCGGATGTAGAACGTAAAGGGAAGACCCTGGGTTTCCTCCAGACAGGGGTAGTAACTGCGGTCGAAGAAGTCTTTCAGGGCACCACTCATGTAGCCCAGGTTCTCGGTAGTACCCAGCACGATAGCATCACACCACAGCACATCGTCAGGGCCTGCATCCAGCGGCGCCAGCACCCGGACTTCAACGTTCTCGATGTCCGGATGGCGAGCGCCGTCGGCAACCGCATCCCTGAGTTTGAGCGTGTTGGGCGAGGGTGCATGAGCGACGATCAGAAGTTTCTTCGCGTTTGCCATGGCTCAGCTCCCTCAGATGCCTCAGAGCAGTTCGTCGTTGGTTTCCTCCGCCTTCGCAGGCGCCTGCTCTTTCGACGCCGGCTTCGGCATCAGCTTATCACGAATGGCGGCCTCAATTTCATTGGCAACCTCAGGGTTCTCTTCCAGGTACTTGGCGGCGTTAGCCTTGCCCTGCCCGATCTTGTCACCCTTGTAGGCGTACCAGGCGCCGGACTTGTCCACGAAGCCTTCCTTGACACCCATGTCCACGACTTCCGCCATGTGGTAGATACCCTTGCCGTACATGATCTGGAACTCGGCCTGCCTGAAGGGTGGCGACACCTTGTTCTTGACCACCTTGACCCGGGTATCATTGCCCACCACTTCGTCACCTTCCTTGACGGAACCGATGCGACGGATATCCAGACGCACCGAGGAGTAGAACTTGAGGGCATTACCCCCGGTGGTGGTTTCCGGGCTGCCGAACATCACCCCGATCTTCATACGGATCTGGTTGATGAAGATAAGCAGGCAATTGGCGTGTTTGATGTTACCGGTCAGTTTCCGCAGCGCCTGGGACATCAGGCGGGCCTGCAGGCCCACATGACTGTCGCCCATTTCGCCCTCGATTTCCGCTTTCGGTGTCAGCGCGGCGACGGAGTCGACGATGATGACGTCTACCGCATTGGAGCGCACCAGCATGTCCGCGATTTCCAGGGCCTGCTCACCCGTATCCGGCTGGGAGACGAGCAGTTCGTCCACGTTCACGCCCAGCTTCTCGGCGTAGATGGGATCCAGGGCGTGCTCTGCGTCAATAAAGGCGCAGGTTTTGCCGTCTTTCTGGGCTTCGGCAATCACCTGAAGGGTCAGGGTGGTTTTACCGGAGCTTTCCGGACCGTAGATTTCACAGATCCGGCCATAGGGCAGCCCGCCAATGCCCAGAGCCACATCCAGCCCGAGCGAACCGGTGGACACCGCGGGAATGGCTTCCCGGGGCTGGTCGCCCATTTTCATGACGGCGCCCTTGCCGAACTGGCGTTCAATCTGGCTCAGTGCTGCGCTCAGTGCTTTATTGCGATTGTCTTCCATCAGTGCAAACCCCTCAATGTTCCCGGCCAGGCATCCAGACCGTTTACTGTATACTTGAACAGTATTAGATCACAGTCCCGATGCCAGACCAACCCCCATTTTTTCAAAACAGCCGCTGGCATCGCGTCACAACTTCTGAACGTAGTCGGCCAGACCCTGAAGGGCATAAACCACGCTCTGCCGCCGGACCGCATCCCGGTCACCGTCAAAATGGCAGCGATGAGCAACGATGCCAGTGGCCGGCGAACCCCAGGCAAACCACACGGTGCCCACCGGTTTGTCACCGCTACCGCCGTCCGGGCCGGCTACGCCACTGATGGCAACAGCAAAATCGGCTTCAGTCACTTTGACGGCCCCGGCCACCATCTGGCGAACCACGGATTCACTCACCGCTCCGTCCCGTTCAAGGTTTTCTGCAGAAACGTGCAAAAGTTCACGTTTCATGGCATTGCTGTAGGTCACCAGGCCACCCAGAACATACACGGAGGAACCCGGCCGGTCGGTAAGAGCCTTGACCACCCAGCCGCCAGTGCAGCTTTCCGCCGTCACCATGGTCTGCCCCCGCAGGGAGAGCAGATCCCCCAGATGGGCAGCGGCCTGTTCCATGGTTGAGTCTCTCAGCATCCGAAGCCTCCTCGTTTCATCCAGCGTCATATTTTCTTACAATCCGGTGGCCCCGGAGGTCGGTATGGAATTTACCGTTCCAACGACGGGGGACACCGGCATTTTTCGCCGATTCTACACCGGGATTCCGCAGACTCCACCAACTGGGCGCACAACATGTCGGCAGCGCAGAAAGATCTATCCAGCCATACCCCGATGATCAGACAGTACCTGAAGATCAAGGGGGAGCATCCGAACGAGCTGTTGTTCTACCGGATGGGCGATTTTTACGAACTGTTCTACGACGACGCAAAGAAAACCGCCGAACTGATCGACATCACCCTGACCGCCCGCGGGCAGTCCGGAGGCAGCCCGATTCCCATGGCCGGGGTACCCTATCATGCCGCCGAGAACTACATTGCCCGACTGGTAAGGGCAGGCCAGTCCATTGCCATCTGCGAGCAGATTGGCGATCCGGCCACCGCCAAGGGCCCGGTAGAGCGCAAGGTGGTGCGCATCATCACCCCCGGTACCCTGAGCGACGAAGCGTTTCTGGAAGACCGCCGGGATAACCTGCTGCTGGCGATTTTCAATCACCGGGAATGCTTCGGCATTGCCACCCTGGATATTTCCAGTGGCCGCTTTGCGGTTTCGGAAATCGAGGGCGTCGATGCCCTGCAGGAAGAAATCCAGCGCCTCCAGCCAGCCGAGGTGCTGATCAGCGAAGACTTCCCCTACGAGGACATCCTCAGTGGCCGCAGCGGCATCCGCCGCCAGGGGCCGTGGCTGTTCGAGGCCGACACCGCCCACCGCCTGCTCACCCAGCAACTGCAGGTGCGCGACCTGACGGGCTTTGGCTGCGAGGACCTGACCCTGGCCATCTGCGCCGCCGGCTGCCTGCTCCAGTACGCCCGGGAAACCCAGCGCACGGCGCTGCCCCATATCCGCAAACTCACCCGCGAACGGCGGGAAGATGCCGTGGTACTGGACGCCACCAGCCGCCGCAACCTGGAAATCGACACCAATCTGCTGGGCGGCCACCAGCACACCCTGGCCTGGGTTATGGACCGCACGGCCACCGCCATGGGTGCCCGCCAACTGAGGCGCTGGCTCAACCGCCCGCTGCGGGATTCCGAACAGGTCTACCAGCGCCAGCATGCCGTAGCCGCCCTGCTGGACGGATTCCACTACGAGCCGGTGCACGACCTGCTCAAGCGCGTGGGTGATATCGAGCGCATCCTGGCTCGGGTCGCCCTGCGCTCCGCCCGTCCCCGGGACCTGGCCCGGTTGCGGGATGCTTTTGCCGCCCTGCCCGACCTGCAGCAGGCCCTGAAGCCGGTCAGTTCCCATCATGTGGTCAGACTGGCCACCCTGATCAGCGAATACCCCGAGCTTGCGGACCTGCTGGAGCGGGCGGTCGTGGACAACCCGCCGGTGGTCATCCGGGACGGCGGCGTGATCCGCGAGGGCTTTGATGAAGAGCTGGATGAGCTGCGCAACATCAGCGAAAACGCCGGCCAGTACTTGCTGGACGTGGAAACCCGGGAACGGGAACGCACTGGCATCAGCACCTTGAAGGTGGGCTATAACCGGGTACACGGTTACTACATCGAGATCAGTCGGGCGCAATCGGATCAGGCCCCGGTGGACTATATCCGTCGGCAGACCCTGAAGAATGCCGAGCGATTCATTACCCCGGAACTCAAGGAATTCGAAGACAAGGCCCTGAGTGCCAAAAGCCGTGCCCTGGCACGGGAAAAGGGGCTGTACGACGACCTGCTGGAAGCTCTGGCGGAACAACTGGCACAGTTGCAGGACAGCGCCCAGGCCCTGGCCGAGCTTGACGTGCTGACCAACTTCGCCGAGCGTGCCACCAGCCTGCGCTTTACCGCCCCGGCGTTCCGCGAGGAGCCTGGGTTGGATATTGATGCCGGTCGACACCCGGTGGTAGAGCAATTGCTGGACGAGCCATTCGTACCCAATAACGTGCTGATGGACGAGCAGCGCCGGATGCTGGTGATAACCGGCCCCAATATGGGGGGTAAATCCACCTATATGCGACAGACCGCACTCATCGCCCTGCTCGCCTACTGCGGCAGCTTCGTGCCCGCGGACCGGGCGATACTGGGGCCGGTGGACCGCATCTTCACCCGCATGGGGTCGTCCGACGACATCGCCGGTGGCCGCTCCACGTTCATGGTGGAAATGACCGAGACCGCCAACATCCTCCACAATGCCAGCCGCCACAGCCTGGTATTGATGGATGAGGTTGGCCGCGGCACCAGTACCTTCGACGGGTTGTCGCTGGCCTGGGCCACCGCGGAGCACCTGGCCCGTGAAATCGGCTGCTATACCCTGTTCGCCACCCACTATTTCGAACTGACCCAGTTGGCTGACCAGCTCGACCATGCGGTGAACGTACACCTGACCGCCACCGAGCATGATGACAGCATCGTTTTCCTGCACACGGTGCACGATGGCCCGGCCAGCCAGAGTTACGGCCTTCAGGTCGCCCAGCTGGCGGGTGTACCCCAGTCGGTGATCGCCCAGGCACGTTCACAGCTGCACCGGCTGGAAGGTGAAAACAGCGAGCCGGTCACGCTGTCGGCTTCCCCTGCTCCGGAGCGCCAGGCAGCAAGCCCGGGGCGGCACGAGGCGTTCCAGGGCGACATGTTTGCCAGCCTGGAGCCCGGGCCGGTGGAGAAGGCACTGGCGGAACTGGATCCGGATGACATGACACCCAGACAGGCACTGGAGCGACTGTACGAACTCCGTCAGCTGATGGCCGATAAGGGCTGATGCCCCGACCATTGATACAGCTCATAAGGATATAGCGCTCTGGCGCTTGCGGGGCGGGCGGGGGCTCCCTACAATATCGACCTCAAAATATTGACGATCAGAATGAAGGGTGGCCGCACGCTGCCGCGGCGGGTTGGCGCACAGCTGGCCGTCGGGGAGTGCACCAGAACCACCCCACTGATGAGACAGACCACCAGACCAGGAATCTGACTATGACGTTTGTGGTTACCGACAACTGCATCAAGTGCAAGTACACGGACTGCGTGGAAGTATGTCCGGTGGACTGCTTTTACGAAGGCCCCAACTTTCTGGTGATTGACCCGGACGAGTGCATCGATTGCGCCCTGTGTGAGCCGGAGTGCCCGGCCGAGGCCATATTCTCGGAGGATGAGCTGCCTGCGGGTCAGGAGCCCTTTGTCGAGATCAACGCGGACCTCGCCGGCAAGTGGCCCAATATCACCGAAAAGAAAGACCCGCTTCCCGACGCGGAAGAATGGGATGGCAAGCCGGACAAGCTTCAGTACCTGGAGCGCTGAGCCGTCAGCAATCGGTTTCCGGATGACCTACAGCCACGCGCCATCCGGGAACGGAAGCCGTGAAATAAGAAAGGGGAGCGTCGGCTCCCCTTTTTCGTGGCTGTCAGGCCTCAAACTCATGATCTTCCGCTGCCAGCGACAGGCAGATGCTGCCAGGGCCGATGTAGATGCTGCTGGTAATGCCCATACGCGAGAGTAACAGTTCCACGCCATGCTCCTTGCAGGTCTCACGCAGGCGCTCCAGACCCGGCAGGGCCTCGATTTCCTCCCAACTCATACCACAGGAGATGGAAACAAACGGCGCCAGCAATCCGGCTTCCACCCGGGAGACGGCGTAGTTCATCACCTTTTCCACCGCCGCATCCATGGACCGGGTCTTCGCCGCCGGCTTGGCAACAACGCCCTTACCCCAGATAATCGGCGTGATGTTAAGGGCCTTGCCCAGGAAGGCCACAAGGCCCGATACACTTTTGTCACCCCGACGCCGGGCGCGCTCACGAATGTAACTCAGATCCTTCGGCACCACACAGATCCAGACGTTTTGGGCAAACTTTTCCACTTCGTGACGCAGGGCATTCTTCGAAAGGCCCTTGCCCAGGATGCTCATGGTGTAGGCCGCAAGCAGCCCCTGGCCGGCAAACAGCTGGCCGCTGTCGATAACCCGCATTGTGAAGTTGCCCTCAATACCAGCGTTTTCGCGAACCGCTCTGGCCTGGGCCATGACCATGTTCATGGCTTCCGAGGCATTGTTGTAAATCTCGCTGCGGGAACGGTCTACCGTCTCACAGATGGCAACATCGTAGTTAGGTACAACCTTTTCAAGGAACAGGTCCCGGATCTGTTCGGCAGAGAATGCCTCTGTCTCAGCATGATGCCCCTTCCCCAGCAACCCCTGCTGATAGAAGTTCTCCGTGGTCTCCGGATTATGGTCATCGACGAACGTCTGGTTATCGATCCTTGCGGTCAGCGGCAAGGTGAAAATGCCATGCTTGCGAATGAAATCAGGGGGAAGGTCGCACGCGGAATCCACAATCAGGCCAACTTTCATTTTATCCTCCAGTATGCTGGGCCGGCCGGATACTCGAAGTATCAGCCAGGCTCTTGTTTTTATATGTATCAAACATACACGTTTGCATAAAATAGTCGACTCTGGCCAGGATAAACCGTGCACTGGCGGATCACTTTTTACACTCGATGACATTCGATACCTGCCAGCGGGCTTACCAATATGGACAGCCGCTGCTGCGCGGTATCACGAAGCCCACGCGGCCCGGTATACTCCGCACAAATCGTGACAGGACAGGATCTTCGAAAGCATGGCCCAGACCTATGATGTGGTGATTATCGGCGCCGGGGCGGCGGGACTGATGTGTGCGGCCACCGCCGGTTACCGTGGGCGCCGGGTGCTGATCATCGATCATGCGAATAAGCCGGGCAAGAAGATCCTGATGTCCGGTGGGGGGCGCTGTAATTTCACCAACCTCAACAGCACACCGGCCAATTTCCTGTCGGACAACCCCCACTTCTGTATCTCGGCCCTCAAGCGATACACGCCCCAGGACTTCCTGGAGCTGGTTGAACGCCACGGCATTGAGCACGAGGAGAAAGCCGCCGGGCAACTGTTCTGCCACCAAAGCGCCAAAGACCTGCTGGACATGCTGCTGACGGAATGCGAGTGGGCCGGCGCTGATCTGCGCCTCAAAACCAGCGTTGAGTCAGTACGGTCACAGGCCGGGGGTTATCACCTGAAGACCAGTAGCGGCGCCATAGAATGCGAAGCGCTGGTTATTGCAACCGGCGGGCTGTCCATACCCACCATGGGCGCCACCGGGTTCGGTTATGATATTGCCCGCCAGTTCGGGCTGTCGATACTGCCTACCCGTGCCGGCCTGGTGCCCTTTACGCTGCATGCGGAGCTGAAACAACAACTGGCGCCGATGGCAGGGATCAGTTGCCCGGTGGACGTTCACTGCAACGGCGAGCATTTTCGTGAACCCATGCTGGTCACCCACCGTGGCCTGAGCGGCCCGGCCATGCTGCAGATATCAAGTTTCTGGCACCCTGGCGACCCTCTGTCCATTAATCTGGTTCCGGGACAGGATCCACTGGCCGAACTGCAAGCGCTGAAACAGCAACAGCCCTCCCTGAGCCTGGAACGCTACCTGACCCGGACCCTGCCAAAACGGTTTGCCCAGTCTTTCGCAACCATGAACAACTGGCAGGGGCCCCTGCAGGAATACCGTAACAGTGATCTGGAAGCCGCGGCAGACACCCTGTCACGCTGGACAATACGGCCGGCGGGCACCGAGGGCTACCGCACTGCGGAAGTTACCCTGGGGGGCGTGGATACCCGGCAGCTGTCTTCCAGGTCCATGGCGGCGCGTGACGTTCCGGGGCTATACTTCATTGGTGAAGTCGTCGATGTAACGGGGCATCTGGGCGGTCACAATTTCCAGTGGGCCTGGGCCTCAGGTGTCGCCGCCGGCAACATTGCCTGACCATTAAACACCTTGACAATGCAGATCGTCATCACAGGCTTCGTACCTCACCTCCCCCAAAAGACCAATATTTGCACATGCGGTTATGGGTTAGACCGATCGCAACCCCCTACCATCGAGTTCAGGCTTACTCAGCGGGTAGTCAGCTGATCCGGTTCTGACAATGGCCAGCAACATCCGACAACCAAGTTCTGACGCTCAGGAATATAACAATATGAAACTCGCAACACTAAAACAGTCAGTCCTTACCAACTCAGCAGCTGCTGCCGGCGCATTGCTGATCTCCAGTGCCGCCCTGGCGACAGGCGGCGGTGGCATTGGTGGCGACCCCACCGACGAATACGCGTCTTCGGGCTCCTACGCCACCACCTCCGATAGCGCGGGCATGAATTGCACGGTCTATCGTCCGCGCGATGTTCCAGACGGTGCGCCACTGATTCTCTGGGGCAACGGTACCGGCGGCAGCCCGTCCACCTACGGTGAAGGCCTGGAACACTGGGCGTCCTATGGCTTTGTCGTGGCCGCCGCCAACACCTCCAATGCCGGTTCCGGTGAGGAAATGCTGGATTGCATCGACGCTGTTCGCGGCTCCAGCTACGGCAGCAATGTCGATTTCTCGGAGATCGGTGCTTCCGGCCACTCCCAGGGTGGCGGCGGCACCATCATGGCAGCGCGCGACAGCCGCATTACCGCTACTGTGCCTTTCCAGCCTTACATTCGGGGCCTCGGGCACGACCCCAGCTCACAGGATCAGCAGACTGCGCCCATGCTGCTGCTCTCCGGCAGTTCCGACAACCTTGCAGGCCCGGCTCAGAATCAGCGCCCGGTATTCGATCGTGTTGATGTACCGGTTTTCTGGGCCACTCTCGACGGCGCAGGCCACTTCGAGCCCACGGGAGACTTTGGTGATTTCCGCGGCATCAGCACCGCCTGGTGGCTGTTCCAGCTGCAGGGCGACGATAAGGCTGCCGAGCTGTTCACAGGGCCTTGCAGCGCCTGTGATCTCAGTGGTTGGGATATGCAGCGCAAGGGTCTGTAACCCAGGCAGGCGTATAGCGCAGACCACGGGCCGGGCCTTGTGCCCGGCTTTTTTCATTGAAGGTGTAAACATCGGTTTTTGTTAAGGGGTTCCTGTTACACCGGCGCGATTCAGGGCACACTGAAAACAATTGTTACAACACCACCACAACAACGACATTGACAATTCAAGGGGGCTCGCACCATGGACTTCAACGCCAGAGTGATCCCGCTACACCTGCATCCTCTCGGATTCATCGAAGTTTTTGTCCGCCACGGGGCCAATCTAAGCGATCTCCTCAGAGGTACCGGTATTTCACCGGCGATGTTCGACATGCAGGACATCCGTATCAGCTACATGCAACAGCAGACCCTGGTCCGCAATGGCATCCAGCACTGCCGCAAACCGGGGCTTGGCCTGATTGTTGGCATGGAAATGGACTGGAGCTTCTGGGGCACCCTCGGGTATATCATCCATTCCAGCCCCAGCCTGAAAGAGGCCGGGGAGGCGTTCCGTCGTTACCTGGTTATTGCACAGCCCTATTACGCAATGATGGTGTCACAGCCGACCACCTTTATCGACTGCAATCGCAGAGTGGTGGATCCGCTGACCTACTCTGCGGATGACATCTACGACGAAGACGTACGCATGTTTACCCTGGAATTCCGCGTCGCCATTACAGCGCGGGTCTGGACCCTGTGCGGCAACCCGGATGCCCGCGATTCCGAAGTGCATGTGACACTGGACTATCCGGAGCCTGCCCACGTTGACCTGTACAGCGAGCTGCCCTGCAAGTCGGTCACTTTCGGCACCGACCAGACGGCCATCTCGGCAGACTACAACTATGTTATCAAGCCATTCCGGCCCTATCGCCGCCGGGCTTACCGCAAACTGATCCAGCAATGTGAGCAGGAGCTGAACCAGGCACCGGTGGACATCACATTTACTGACCGGGTGCGCTGGCACATCCGCTCGCACTTCAACCCGGCTATCGATCTGGAGCAGGTGGCCCAGGGCATGCAGATGCCCCCGCGCTCCCTGACCCGACGCCTGGCGGCGGAGAAGACCTCCTTCCGCAAGCTGCTCCACTCCGTCAGGATGGAGATTGCCACCCATCAGCTTCGGTCATCCGGCCTGAGCGTTGACGAAGTGGCCGAAATTGTCGGCTTCTCCTGCGCGTCCAGCCTGCGCAGGGCGATGAAGAAGTGGTCAGGAACCACCATATCCCATATTCGTGAGCAACAGGGTATTGAGGAGCTGACTCCGTGAGCACCCGCGTCAACCGTCCGAAAAAAAATACACCCCCTTCGCGCCCGAACAACCGGACCGCACTGTTTGCTACCGGCGCAGTGGTGCTGGGTGGGGTCGCCGTTGCCATCTGGGCGGGGGGCAAGGCTCTGATTCCCGACGCTCCGCCGGCAGAGCAGGCCGTCGAGCAGCCGGCACAACCAGTGCAACCTGCTGCCCCCCGGGAGCAGGCGCCGCCTACTGAACCGGAAACCCAGTTGTTTTCCGACTCCATGCTCGCTGCTGAGGAAGAGGAACCTGAAGAGCCGGCGCAACCTGAGCAGGCTGAAAATGAAACAAACATTCCCTTCAAGCTGGAGGAGGTGGCCTCTGCCCTGAGCCATATCGAGCTGGACGAGAACGGTGATATCGTACTCAACGAAACCGTCCAGACCGTACTGGAGCGGGCTTTCCTCGATGCCCGCGCCACCATGAACGAAGAACAGCTGGCGGAACTGAAAGCCATGATTGAAGCCGGCCTTGGCGGTCAGGCTGGCGAGCAGGCCGTGCAGATCGCAGACAAGTTCTATCGATACAGCAATGCGTTCCAGGAAATATCAGACACCCTGGCAGTACGAAGTGACCCCCAGTCGCTGCGTCAGGATTACGAGCAGATTACCCGGCTGCGCCGCGCCCATCTTGGCCCCGAACTCGCTGACCAGCTATACGCCCGCGAGGAACAGATGACCCGGTACACCCTTGAGGTCATGGAAATCCAGGCCGACCCGGACCTGACGCCGGAACAGCGCACGGAAAAGCAACAGGAGCTGGCCGCCCGTTACCCGGAAGTGATGCCCAACGGCGGCGAGACTGACGAAGACCCGTCCGACGAACAGATCACCAACTGATTCCCCGTTTGCAGGCCTGACGTCAATATCGGCTGGCGTCAGGCCTGGACCCTCTGCCCGCCCCCATTCCGTTCAGACCTGAGCCCGGGACTGCTTTGGCTCTGGCCCGAACCTGGCGCCCACCAGCAGCAGTACCGGCGTCAAAAGCAGCGTCAGGAAGGTCGCAAAGGCCAGCCCTCCGGCTATGGCGCTGGATAGCTGTGTCCACCACTGGGTGGAAGGCGCGTTAATTCCGAGGGCCGGTGTCAGCAGGTCCACGTTCACGCTGAGCACCATGGGCATCAGCCCCAGGATGGTGGTAATCGCCGTCAGCAATACCGGCCGCAGGCGCAGGCAGCCGGTTTCCAGGGCAGCCTCCAGCGGCGCGGTCCCCTCAGCCCGCATCTGATTGAACGTGTCGATCAGGATGATGTTGTTATTGACCACAATGCCCGCCAGCGCAATGATCCCCATGCCCACCATGACCACCCCGAAGGCCTGGCCGTTCAGCAACAGCCCCAGCAATACGCCGGCGGTCGACAATACGATGGCGGACAGGATCAGCAGCGTCTGGTAAAGGGAGTTGAACTGAGTCACCAGGATGAGAGTCATCAGCCCGATCGCGACCATAAAAGCGGTCCCCAGGAAGGACATGGTGCGTCGCTGTTCCTCGTCTTCTCCGCCGTACAGTACATTGACACCGGCTGGCGGCTCCGGCAGACGCTCCCGTAGCTGGTTCAGCTGCGCGTTGGCATTGGCGTCAGGCCCAACGTCCGACTTCACGGTGACGGCCCGCTCGCCGTCAAGACGGGCAATGGTGCCGGTCTTGGGCGACGGTTGCAGGCTGACAAACTGAGACAGGGGCACCTGACCCCGGGAGGTATTCAGGGTCTGGCGCTCGAACTGGTCCAGCTCCCGCCAGGCTGCCGGCACCCGCACCGCAATATCCACCTCGTCGCGCACTTCCGCAGGCCGATAGGTAGCCAGCACCAGGCCATTCGTCACCAGCCTCACGGAACTGCCAATACTGACTACATCAGTGCCGAAACGCGCGGCAGCCTCACGATCCACTTCCAGGCGCCACTCAATACCCGGCAAGCTGCGATTGTCTTCCACATCACTGAAACCGCCGATGTCCCGCATAATGTCCCGGACCTGACCGGCATAAGCTTCAAGGGCCTCGTAATCATCGCCGGTAATCATGACCTCAATCGGCTTGCCGCCGCCAGGTCCCTCTTCCTGCTGACGGAATTCCAGCACGATACCTGGTATGTCCCGGGTCATTTCCCGGAACTGGGACAGGATCTCCGATGCCGGCCGGCGCTGGTCCCAGTCCGCGAACTGGAACTGGAGCGTGCCAATGACGTCCGGCGCCATCTGCTGATCAGGGCTGACCATCGACCGTGCATATAACGACGCCACTTCGGGCATGCCGGACAGGCGCTGCTCCACCTGACGGACAATGGCATCGCGTTCATGGATGGACAGGTCACCCCTGGCCCGCACATGGACCTGGGCGGACTCGGGTTCCACCTCGGGGAAGAACTCCAGGCCATGGTGGAATACCTTGTAACTCCAGCCGATGGCAGCAATGATCAGCAGCGCTCCCAGCAGGGTCAGCCAGGGAGCGTGCAGCAGGCTCCCGAGTACACGCCGGTAGCCTTTTACAAAGGCGCCCTCCCCCCTGGTCGCCTTGACACGCTGACCACCGCTGACACCCCCCATAACCGGCAGGAACACCAGCGCCATGGCCAGGGAAGCCGTCAGACAGACTATCACCGTCGCAGGCAGGTACTTCATGAACTCGCCAACTGTGTCCGGCCAGAACAATAGCGGCACGAACACCGCCAGCGTGGTGGCTGTCGACGCAATCACCGGCCAGGCCATGCGGCTTGCCGCCTCGGCCCAGGCTGTTGGTGCCGGCATGCCCTCCGAGAGGTTCCGGTCCGCCAGTTCCGATACCACGATAGCCCCATCCACCAGCATCCCGGCCACCAGGATCAGACTGAACAGGACCACAATGTTGAGGGTATAGCCGATACCCCATATCAGCAGGATACCGCTGAGAAACGCGCCCGGAATGGTAATACCCACCAGGGCGGCTGAACGCGGGCCCATGGCCGCGATAACCACGATCACCACCAGCACGATGGCGGTCAGCACATTGTTGAGCAGGTCCGACAGGATGTTCCGCACATCGTCCGACTGGTCCATGGTGTAGCGGACCTCAAGGTCCTCCGGCAGACGGGGTCCGGCAGCATCCATCAGCCCGCGCACCTTTGCCACCGTCTCCAGGATGTTGGCACCGGCGCGCTTGGAAACTTCCAGCACCACCGCCGGTTCACCGTTTATGCGGGCGAAGCCGGTCGGATCCTTGAAGGTCCGCTGTAACATGGCCACGTCGCCGAAGGTCACCACCCGGTCACCGCTGACCTTGACCGGCATGGCCATGACGTCTTCGACATCCTCCACCACGCCGGGCACCTTGATGGCCAGACGGCCCTGCCCGTTGTCCAGGCTGCCCGCGGCGACCAGCTGATTGTTGCGACGCACCAGGCTGGCCAGCTGATCGTAGTCGACACCATAGCTCTCCAGTACCTGGGGGTTCACCACGATTTCCAGCAGGTCTTCACGGTCGCCACCGATTTCCACCTCCAGCACCTCCGGAATGGCCTCAATGGCGTCCTGCAGCTCCCGCGCAACGGTAATCAGTTCCCGTTCCGAGAGTGGTCCGGAAAGGCCAATGGAGAGGATCGGAAACAGCGACACATTGATCTCGTGAACCCGGGGCTCATCCGCTTCCGATGGCAGCTCCGCTCTGGCGGTATCCACTTTCTCACGCACGTCCTGGAGCGCCTGGTCCGGATTGAAACCGGCGTCGAACTCCAGTATCACGGCGGCGTAGCCTTCCGCGGCGTTACTGCGCATCTCCTTGATGCCCTCAAGGGAACGCAGCTCCTGCTCCAGCGGGCGCACCAGCAAACGCTCCCCGTCCTCAGGGCTGATGCCCTCAAGGGTGACCGACACATAGATGGTGGGAATGGTAACGTCGGGGTTGGATTCCTTGGGGATGGTTATGAAGGCCGCCGCGCCCCCCAGCAACAGAAACAGCAGGAGCAGCAAGGTGGTGCGGCTTCGGTCCATGGCCGCATAGATGAGTGTCCGCATGCCTCAGCCCCCGCTTTTTGCAGAAACGGGACGGACCTTCTGGCCCCGGGCCACAAAGCCACCACCACGGGTGATCAGCCGCACCGGGAATCTGACACCGGACACCCAGGCACCCTCAGTGCCCACACTGAGCAGGCTTACCCGGGTAAACTCTACCGTATCATCGCCTGTGACATGCAGGACACCCGGGCGCCCGTCAGGCCCCAGGGTAAGCAGAGCCGGTGACAGGAACAGCGCCTCCACCGGCGGCTGCTCGATGCTTATGGAGGCACTGCCGCCAGCAATGCGGTAGCCTTCGGGGTTGTCCAGCCGGGCCTCGATCCTGAAGCTACGGGTCTCCGGGTCGGCGGCACTGGCGACGAAGGTCAGCTCGCCCTCCAGTTCACGGCCATCCAGCAGGCTGACGGTCACGGCCTGACCCGGGGCAATCTGACCGGCCTGGTGTTGCGGTACAAACCCGGTCACTTTCAGCACATCCACCTGAACCAGCTCAACCAGCGGCTCGCCCGCCTGGACAAAGGTGCCGGTTTCCACATGGCGAGCGTTGATGACGCCGTCGAAGGGCGCCTCCGGCGTGAGGTAGGTCAGTGCCAGGTTGGCCTGACGGAGCTCAGCCCGGGCCGCCGCCAGCTCCGATTCCAGGCGCATCTGTTCGGTTTCGGACACCAGCCTCTGCGACCGCAGCCGGTTTGCCGCCGCCAGGTCTGCCTCCAGTTGCCGGACCCGGGCCCGGGCGCCGGCAGCCGCTGCCGGCCGGTCGTCACCGGACAGGTTCAGCAGGGTATCGCCGGCACTGACTTTATCCCCGAGAGAGACAGCAAGGTCTTCCACCACACCCCCGAGACGGGCACTCACTTCCAGCCTGCGCCAGGGCTCCACCTGCCCCTGGAGACGAATGTCGGGACGAAAGGTTTCCGCCCGGCGCAGATCTATCTCCACCGATGGCAGCTCAGCGCTGCTCCCTTCGGGTCGGTCGGGCGCCTCGTCTGTGGCCGATCGAATGTCACCTGTAGCCAGCCAGATAACAAGTCCCACCAACAGCACCAGAGAAAGGCCAATGGAACTCCATTTTATTCTCGACATACCGGCAATCGCTCCCTCTAGCGTCTGGTGTTCCATGTGGTGTCAGCAAACCCCGAAGGCAGAGCGTCCACGGTTTTCCCCACAAATTCAATCATTTTTACAGAAAGCCAGGCCTGCCTCAAACGGACGTTTAGACAACGCAGCCGGGGTCGGAGTCAATTCACTGGCCTGGTAATTGCAGCGCCCATGGCAGCCATGCCAGTCGTCCGGATACGGCATTCGGCCCTATGACTCCAACCCTCAAAGGACTGATTCCAGGGAGGCACCATGATGTCAGCAGCCAAGCAGTCACCTAACCCCTCGCAAAGGCCCCGCGCGACCGATTATCTGATCGCCTCAAAACGATGCGAACTCAGAAATCTGGAACGCTTCCTTCAGATGGGCAAACTGGTGCTCAGCGTTGGCAACCTGATCCATGAACTGCAGCGGGAACGGGGCGCTTCCAATGTGTTCCTTGGCTCCGGTGGTCGTCGATTCTCCGGGGAGCTGGCGGACATGATCGACAGTACCCTGCGCCAGCAGGAGGCCTTCGAGCATGAACTGATGGAAATCCAGTGCGAGCTGACCCAGGACCCTGCCAGCACCAGCCTTCTCAACAGTCTTGCTGCGGCCCTGCACGGACTGGAGTCGCTGCCGGCGCTGCGCCAGCAGGTCCGCCGCCAGTCCATTTCGGCCGAGGCCGCCATTGATGCCTATATTGACCGCATCAGGCACTTGCTGACAGTGGTGTTCGAGGCAGCGGAAACGGTGGTTGACCCCACCATCGCCGGCATGATGGTGGCCATGGTAAATCTGATGCAGGGCAAGGAAATGGCCGGGCAGGAACGGGCTGTCGGATCCTTGGGTTTCTCCCGCGGGCACTTTGATCACGCACTGTCACAGCGCATCATGCACCTTATTGACGCACAGGAGCGCGCATTCCCGGTGTTCGAGCGCTTCGCCGATGAGGAGATACGGGCGCTCTGGAAACGGCACAACCGGGAAGATTTCTGGCAGGAGTTGAAACATCTGCGGGGCCTGGCCTGTTCTGTAGGTCGCTACAGGGAACTGGATACTGATCTGGCCGACCAGTGGTTCGACCTGATGACCGCGCGCATCGACGAACTCAAGAAAATCGAAGGGGTACTGGAGGACCATTTTCACCGTCGCTGCATTGCCCGTTACACCGAAGCCCGTAACGCCCTCACCCATGAACAGAACCTGATGGAAAGCCTGGATGACAGCGGGCACGCGCCTGACCCGGTACTCGTGGTCTGCTCCAGCGAGAGCGGAGGTGAAACCAGCCAGTACCGCAGTGATGGCATGGGCCAGAAGCTCGGTCGATCGGTTTTTGACCTGGTCCAGCAACAGGCACTGCGCCTTGAGCAGCTCAGTGGTGAACTGCGCGTCGCCCGGGACGCCCTGGAGGACCGGCGAACCCTGGAAAAAGCCGTGCTGTTGCTGATGAAGCACCATCAGATTTCCGATGACGAAGCCCACAAACAACTGCGCAAAGTGGCTATGGACCAGGGCCGCAAACTGACCGAGGTGGCCCGGTCGGTGCTGGAAATGACCGACCTGCTGCGTTGACTCGCCGCTGCCATAGTTCCGATTCAGAACCATGACAGCTTGGCAGGTCCCCAACCGATCCCGCCAGAGCGTCGTTCAACCAGCAGTCAGGCCGCCGGGCCGGAGTTCAGCACGCCCTCCAGGTCGGATACATCCACCAGCGGATCATCCAGGTCGAGCAGGACCTCCGACCGGGCCAGGGTCCAGGCACGCCCCGTGATGTCGGTGCTGACAGCCCGGTAATGGCTCACCGTCGTCTCCCCCAGCAGCCGCCCGAGGAACGAGCTGCCCTTGGGCGACACAGTCTCCAGGGTTTCCCCCACCTGCAGCTCACCGTTCTCGTACATCACCGCCATCCGTGCCGTGGTGCCGGTGCCGGTGGGGCTGCGGCAGATAACGCCGGGGTGTACGTAGGTGGCGGATCGGGAACGGTACCCACCCTCCACGGGTTCCAGTGGCCCCATGAAGTGGGCGAACGGCAAGGGCCCCACATCACCCAGTTCAGGGTGCTGGTCAGTGACCACCGGTCGCGCAGCCTCCACCAGGGCCATGCCGAATTCCTCCATACGTCTTACTTCCCCGGGCATCAATCCAAACCCCAGAGACTCGGCATCCACCAGGGCGAAATAGGCGCCGCTCCAGACCAGGTCAAAACGGACCTCGCCCCACCCGGGCACCTCGACTTTCATGTTCTGTTCACACACGAACGCGGGTTCGCTGCGAGTGGTCACCGACTGCACCCGGCCATTCACATTATGGGCGGTCACCCAGGCCAGGCCGGCAGGTGACTCCAGCACCAGCGTCTGCTCGCCATCTTCCATGGGCACCACACCGTTCTCCAGTATGGCGGCCGCCGTGCAGATCGTGTTGGAGCCGGAATACAGCGGGTAGCCCATGGCCTCCATGATGATATAGCCAGCCTGGGCCTGCGGGTGGTCCGGTGGCACGATCAGGTCCACCGACATGAAAGGATCGCCGTAGGGTTCATTCAGCAGCCAGCGGCGAAAGCCATCGCCATACTTCTGGATATAGCGCATCTGCTCCAGAACCGAGCCACCGGGCAGGTGCCCGACGCCCCGGGTTATGATGCGGCTGACATCACCACCGGACTGCATATCCACCAACTCAATGGCGCGGGTGCGATGATGAGGTGTCCTGCGAAGTTCAGACACCGGCATAGGCAACTCCTCTTATCTCACACAGACTGTCGGGAACACCCACCAGCCTGGCAATGGTCTGCTTGGTCACGAACCCGGTCCGGGCCCGTTGAACATCCGACCGCCGGAATGGCCGGCACGACAAGCACCGACTCTGTTCTTCACTGTAGTTCAGACGACGACACACGTCTTTCCTCGGGCCCGGCATTATCGGGCAATCACCCGGTACACCGGCCGAAGCCTGGGAATCTGTTTGAGCACCACCTGGATGACCGTCATCAACGGCACGGCCAGGAGCACTCCGACAGGTCCCCACAGCCACCCCCAGAAAAAGATGGCTACGAAAATGATAACGGGATTGATTGCCATCCTGAAACCGTGAATCCAGGGTTCAATGAAGAACCCCACCAGCGACGTGAGTACGAGATTCCGCCGTTGGCCGGTGAGTACTGGCATCTTCCTGAGTCATGGGCGCGTCCGGGCTGTGGGCTTGATGTTGGATGCGACTTTTTATGATGTCGCGAACGGGTTAGTCTAGTTGCTCCAACATCCGTCAAACAATAACAATGATAGTCGCTGCCGATGCCGAAATTTCGTATTGAACTCACGGAACAGATTCCGTTTCCCAGGGAAAGGGTGTTTGAACTGCTGGCCGACCATAACCAGCTGGGCAGCCTGGTGGGCTTGCCCATCAAACGCATCCGCGACAGTGACCAGGCCGACCCGAACGGAACCGGATCAGTCCGATGGATCGGCATCGGGCCTGTCGGCTTCGAGGAAACCATTCTTACCTTTGAGCCCGACTACCTGATCGAATACTCAGTGACCAGCCTCAGTGCCTTTCGCAATCATGTGGCGAGGATACGCCTGTCGGAATTGCCCGGTATTGGCACGAGGATTCACTACATGGTGGAATTTGACGAAACCATCCCCTTTTCCGGCCGCAGTCTGGAAGTGGCCACAAAGCGTGTCATCAAACGCGGCATCAGAAACCTGAATAAAGCTCTGTCCGCGCCAGAAGCTTGATAAAAGTCAGTCCGCTTGACCTGGCGCAAGACGTCCCCTGAGCTGGACACTTACCCTCCCCGCGATCTGTTACCCCAACGCTTCACGAGGAGTACGAGATGGCGGCCGAACCCATCGTCCTGTTTGATAATGGCCATCACAAATGCCTGATGTTCGATTCACTGGTTACCGGCGAGGGTGTCCAGTCCAATCAGTTCCTGATTGTTGACGGCAGTCAGGAGGCACTGATTGATCCCGGCGGTGACCTGACCTATACGCCCCTGTCCGTGGCGGCTTCCCGTTACATGAATATCCGCGACATGTCCTACGTCTTCGCCTCCCACCAGGACCCGGACATCATCGGTGCCATTGACCGCTGGCTGGTCCATACCCGTGCCAACATTGTTACCTCAAAACTCTGGGCACGCTTCCTGCCACACCTGGCCTCCGGCTATGTCACCACCCAGCTCGAAAGCAGTGTTTTCGACCGGATCATTGCCATCCCCGACCGCGGCGCCAGGGTGCGCTTCGGTGACACCCATATCGAGTGCCTGCCGGCCCATTTCATGCACTCTGTAGGCAACCTGCAGTTTTATGATCCGGTATCACGCATACTGTTCTCCGGCGACCTGGGGGCTTCCATGGGCGCGGTCGAGGACCATAAACCGGTGACTGACTTTGACCAGCACATTCCCTTCATGGAAGGCTTCCACCGTCGTTATATCGCCTCCCGCAAGGTATGTGAACTGTGGGCCAACATGGTTCGGGGCATGGATGTCAGCATGATCGTGCCGCAGCATGGTAAGCGCTTCGAGGGCCCGCAGATGATCAGCCGGTTCCTGGACTGGGTATCTTCCGTTGATTGCGGAATCGATTTGATGGGCCAGGAAAACTACCGCCAGCCCAGGGAATTTGTCTAGGCGCCCCGTACCGGCCACCAAACCAGAAACGCCGCCTTTCCAGCCCCGGGAAGGCGGCGTTTTTTTATGGGAGCCGGATAGAATGTGACAAATTGCAATATCAGCGATGAATATTCATTCCCGCGTATTACATCCCGTTCATTATCCGTACAATCGATAACCACGTCACATTTTGACAATGAAGAAATTCTTCAGTTACGAAACTGAAGCGAGAATGAGAATATCACGTCCCATGTTCGCACCCGCCAGCATCCCCCCACGCTTCCGCGATGCCTACGCCCGCGCAGAGCGACGACTGATCCATGAAGTGATGGTCAAGAGCGCCTGGGTGGTGCTCTTTGTCAGTGCCATCACCAACGGCTCCGTGCTGATACGTGGCAACTCGCTTATCGAGACGGACCCTGCCTGGGGCTATGGCCTTCGGCTGCCACCACTGCTCGTTTCCATCTTCGCACTGATCATGCATTACAGGCGCATCCCGGGGTTCGACTGGCCCCTTGTCATGCTGCGCCTGATCTCCCTGAGCGCCATGTGGAGCGTATTCGGAACACTGGTCTTCGCCTACGACCAGGGCGGCGACGCATTCCGGATGATGATGGAACTGTCCATTGTATCGATCTTCTGCGCCTCGCTGGTCAGTCTGCGGGGCCTTCGCGGCTGTCTGTTCCCGCTGTTCGTGCCCCTGAGCAGTTTCCTTGGGGTCATGCTCTATCGGGGCCACCCGCCGGCCGAGCTGCTACTGAACCTGCTCAGTTTTGTGTCCGCCAGCAGCATTGCCGTGCTGATCACTCATGTGCTGTATCGCTGGCGAGTCAGTGAATTCATTTCCCGCCAACAGCTCAACGAAATGTCCACCGTCGATCCTCTGACCGGGCTTATGAACCGCCGTGCAATGGCCGAACGGCTGGAGTCGGAGCGGGCACGCTACCACCGGCTCAGTCATTCCTTTGCCGTCATCCTGCTGGACCTGGACTATTTCAAGCGGGTCAATGATGAGTTCGGCCACCAGGCTGGCGACAGGGTTCTGCGGGAGATCGCCAACCGCCTGAAGTTGCACACACGGCAACAGGACTGTGTCGCTCGCTGGGGCGGGGAAGAATTTCTGGTACTGTTACCAGACACTGAGGAACAGGGCGCCATGACCACGGCCGAAAAACTCAGGACGGCCCTCCATGAGCACCCGTTCGAAATCGGCAATCGTCCCCCGGTATCCCAGACCGGTAGCTTCGGCATTGCGGTCTACGATGGCCGGGAATCCGCCAGCCGCCTGATTGCCCGGGCCGACCAGGCACTTTACATGGCCAAGGAGTGTGGTCGTAACCGGGTGGTCGTGGCCTGACCGGGCGTTCTTCGGGATCAGGTACCCCTATGTGACACAGGACCGTGACGCAAGTCAGTGGTTCGTTGCAGTGTGTGCGTGTAATATTCGCTTTTCGACGAACCACAGGACCCGAACCATGGGCAGAGCCTACCAGAACCGAAAAGACTCCATGGCCAAGACGGCCGCCGCCAAGACCCGCGTCTACAGCAAGTATGGCCGCGAGATTTACGTCGCCGCCAAGTCCGGCGGCACCGACCCGGATGCCAACCTGACGTTGCGGGGGCTGATCGACCGCGCCAAAAAGGACCAGGTACCAACCCACGTTATCGAGAAGGCCATCGACAAGGCCAGGGGTGGTGCTGGTGAGGATTTTTCCGCAGCCCGCTACGAAGGCTTCGGCCCCGGCAACTGCATGGTTATCGTGGACTGCCTGACCGACAACCCCAACCGCACCTTTGGCGATGTGCGGGTCTGCTTCACCAAGACCAAGTCCAAGATTGGCACCCCCGGCAGCGTCAGCCACATGTTTGACCACTGCGCCATCCTGGCGTTCAAGGGCGACGACGAGGACACGGTGCTGGAAACCCTGATGGAAGCCGACGTGGACGTCACGGACATCGAAAACGAAGAGGGGCTGATCACTGTATTTGCCCCCAACACCGAATACAACAAAGCCAAGCAGGCCCTGACCAGTGCCTTCGAGGGTCTGGAGTTCGAAGTGGACGACATCCAGTTCCTGCCCCAGACAACGACGCCGGTTCAGGGTGAGGATGTGGAGATGTTCGAGAAGTTTCTGGACATGCTCAACGATCTGGATGATGTGCAGAACGTCTATCACAACGCTGAGATTTGATTTCAAATGTTGGCGGGAAGGCGGCAGTTGGGCATCGCTTTCCGGGACACGCCCCGCAAGTACGTCCATGGCCGATTTTTGCTCCTGCAAAATCGGCATTTCCGCCATCCATGGCGGTCATAGATCTCGACGAACGCCCTTTGTTGCTAATCGCTCCTGCGTCGCAACAAAGGTCCAGGCCCGGCCATCCTTGGCCGGCCCGTGAAGAGCTTACGCTCTCCACCCCTGGCGTTCGACGGTCCCGGAAAGCGATCCCCAACCGCCTCTTTCTGACATCGGTGATGCCCTCAGGTCTCCGCCCGTAAAACTTCACGGGCAAAGACAGAAAGATCAGTCGGCTACATGCACCAACTGCTTGCCGAAATTCTTGCCGTTCAGCATGCCCTTGAACGCCTCGGGGGCGCTTTCAAGACCCTCGGCAACTGTCTCGCTATACTTCAGGTCCCCTGAGGCTACACGGTCGGCCAGGATACCGGTGATTTCCTGGTGCTTGTCCTGCCACTCGGTGACCAGGAAGAAGCGGTGCTCCGGTACCGGATCCAGTGCTTTCAGCACGTGGAACGGGGTTTCCACCTTGGTAGGATCCTCGGCGTTATAGGCAGACACGTAGCCACAAATGGGCACACGGGCGCCCTCATTCAGCAGCGGCGCCACGGCACGGGTTACCGCCCCCCCCACGTTCTCGAAGTACACATCAATGCCGTCCGGGCAGGCCGCTTTCAGGTCCTCTTCCAGATTGCCGCCCTTGTAATCAACGCAGGCATCGAAGCCAAGTACTTCCACCACGTAGCGACACTTCTCGGGACCACCGGCCACGCCTACGGCACGACAACCTTCCTTCTTCGCAGTCTGGCCGACTACGGTGCCAACAGGGCCGGAGGCGGCCGCAACCACAACCGTTTCACCGGCTTTCGCCTTGCCCACATACATCAGGCCACAATACCCGGTGCGGCCCGGCATGCCGGCAACACCCAGATACGCCTGCAGCGGCACACCCGGCTTCTCCTGGATCTTGTAGACCATGTCCGCCGTATCCGGGAACACCGCGTATTCCTGCCAGCCGGAATAGCAGGTCACCAGATCACCCACCTGATACTTGTCGGATTTTGACTCCACAATGCGGGCCACCACTTCACCCACGATGGTTTCATCAAGACCAATGGGATCCATGTAGCCCTTGCTGTCGTTCATGCGGGGACGCATATAAGGGTCCAGCGACAGCCACAGCGTCTTGGCCAGCACTTCGCCGTCCTTCAGGTCGCGAACGGACTTCTCGACAATTTCCAGGTCGCCGTCCTGAATCTCACCCTGGGGGCGCTTTTTCAGTACAACAGCACGGTTCTTGTAATCACTCACGGTAGGTTCTCCCGATTTTCGGTTGCGTTACGAAACCGGATTAGGATGAAGCGAAACAACCGCCGGGTCAAATACCTCTTACCAACCCAGCCTGAAAAACTTCAGATCGCGATGCCTTGCGCTTCTCGCAAGCCGCGGCTAGGATAGTGAATGAACGTTCATTCCGATTTCCCTGAATGTTCCCATGCTTGCTGGCCGCAGGTTGTTCGCGGCCGGCGCTTTTTCAGACAGGCACCCACAAACAGGACAACAAGGAGCCCCGATCATGGCCGAGGAAAAAATCGAAATCTACGACATCATGGCCTGCAACGTATTCTGGAACTTCCCCAATACCGGCCTGCCCCAGGAGCAGCACAAATTCCTGGTGGCCTTCCACCCCACCGGTGGTCGCCCGGTACCGGAGCTGATCGAGAGCATCAGGGCCAAAGGCCCTGACGGCTATGAGAAAGAAATCGCCAATCAGACCTTCAAGGCGGAAAACTGCAACGGCCATATCTTTGACCGCACCACCAACAGCCACTGGTACATGCTCAACCTGCCCGAAGGTTTCATGAAAGAAGGCGAGTACACCATCGAGGTGACCGGCAAGGATGGCATTGTCCGCACCATGTCCCGGATCCAGAAGGATGCGCCGGGCCAGGCACTGCTCAAGGCCTATAAACAGGTGGAAAACGAAATCCACGGCTCCTATCGCCCGGCCGATGGCAGTCAGCTGCCCGACGGCACGCCCCTGAAAGATATCGAGGTGACCTGGAAACCTCTCAGCGAACTGGCCGGCCAGGATGCCTACTACATCTTCCGGCTGTCGGAAGGTCGGAACGCCAAGGAATTCGACACCCAGAACCTGGCCTGGTGGGACAATATATTCCTGCAACGCTTTACCACCGACCCCAAGGCAGGCCTGAACCGATCCGGTGTGACCATCACCAACGAGCTGAAAGCGGATACCTCGTACTGTCACTTCACCGAGATCACCGATAGCAACGCCATGGGCGACACCAACATGTGCATTTTCCAGCCTCACCAGACCTTCCGTACGGCCGCAAAAGTCACACAGGGAAGCGAGGCAGAAGCGGCAACAAACTGATAACCTGAGACATCGGATAGGGAGGAACCGGTTTCGTTCCTCCCGGTTTTACCCTGTTCAGGGTTCAGGGAAACCACTTCAGAGGATTGTCATGGCTTCAACCGCCCAACAAGCACAACAAACGGACCCGCAGCCCAAGCGCACGGCCATTCTGGAAGCTGCCCTCGACCGCTTCGCGGAACTGGGCGTGAACGGCGTGGCCGTGCCGGACATCGCCCGGCGCGCGCAGGTGGGCACCGGCACCATCTACCGCTACTTCGAAAACAAGGAAGCGCTGGTCAACGTGCTGTTCCAGGAGGAAAAGGTCCGTTTCGGCAACTACCTCTCGGAAACTGCCGTCAACCATGACGCGCCGCGGGAGCAGTTCAACGACTACTGGCGGCGGATGATCGGCTTTGCCCGCGAATACCCGAAAGCATTCCGCTTCCTGGAGCTGCAGGATCACCTGCCCTATCTGGATGAGGAGTCCCGGGAGCTTGAGCGCGAGGTGCTTCGCCGGCTCGCCAGCCCTACCCGCAGCCTGCAGCAACAAGGGGTTTTCCGGAACGATATTCGCGCGGAAATCATCATGGCAACGGTCTGGGGGGCCTTCGTCAACCTGATGAAAGCGGAGCGCGCCGGCTACTTTGAGCTCTCGGACAAGGATATTACCGACGCCCGTGATGCCTGCTGGCGCATGTGCACACCGTAACCTGACAGCGCCGAACCGCTATGGCGCCACTCCGAGAAAATGACACAATAACGGTTGATAAACCTTCCCGGGCACAGCGTGATGGCCGGGAACTGTAAAAACAAAAGGACCTTGAGATGGCAAATGCAAGTGAAAAGCGGCGGGGCTTCCCCTTTACAGCCGGTCTGGCTTTATTCCTCGTTCTCCTGCTCAGCGGTTGTGAATGGGAGCTCTTCAACGTGGACGATGGCAAGGATGGCGATGACGACGAGGAGCAGGAGCAGGTGACCAGCCAGGTCACTGGCCTGGAACTGGGAGTGAGTGATCTGGACATGTCGTTGCCGGTCTACCAGAACGGACTGGATATGAGGCGCGTGGAGACGGTAACCACCGAAAACAGCATTCGGGTCATCCTGGAATCCCCGGGCAGCCCTTTGCAGGCCACCCTTACGCTGATCGAATACACCGACGGGCTCGGGCGTAACCTTCAGGACAACCCCGGCAAGATCGTCTTCTACACCCCCGATGCGGAGGCTCTGGGCAACCAGTTCAGCACTGCCGGTGGCAATCTGACCCTGCCGCCCACGGAACAGCCCGGATTCGGTGTGGTGGGGTTCGGCCGGGACCCGGATAACAACCTGATTGAGATTGCCGAGACAGACGAGGTCCCCCTCATCATGCTTGGCGCAGTGGGAATCGGTGCCAGCGACCTTGAGGCGGCCAGGGACTTCTACCGTGACCAGGTGGGGCTGACGGAAAAGCGGTTTATCGAGACCGACAGGTACGACGAGTACATTATGGGAACGCCGGAAGGGTTGTCCTCCCTGTCGCTGGTACTGATGCACTGGACGGACGACGTGGAACGTCGGTACCAGGGCAACGAGACCAGCATCCGGTTAATCTCTGAAGACCCGCAGGAAGTCATCGATCGGACCCTTTCAGAGGATGACGAGCACCCCCGGGATCCGGACGGTAACCGCCTCATTATTGATGAGGAACCTGCCGACCTGAGCATTCCCGATTGAGTGTTCAGGTTCAGCGGCCAAATGCCAGAACCATGGCCAGGGCCATACCCAGCGCGGCCACCACCACGTTGACCATAAACCCCCAGGTTACCCGGTAACCTGAGGGGAACTCACTGGGCGACAGGGTTCTCAGCACCACCAGATACTGCCTCGACGAGAAGGCGGCGCTGAAGGCTCCCAGCACGATAAAAGCAATACCCAGCCAGAAGGTCATGGCACTACCCACCGGGTCAGACTGCTCCGGCGCCAGCACCGGCATCAATATGTTGGACCGTTCGACCATGAAGCCGAACGTGATCAGCACCACGCTGGTCCGGTTCCACGCCAGCATGGTCCGCTCCGCCGCAAACAGTACCCTGGGGTCGTCCAGATCGGACATGGTGCCTCCTAGCCAAAGTGAAAAAACGCCACCTTGTTGCCATCCGGATCGCGGATATAGGCGCCATAGAAGCGGTCCGGTATACGTTGCCCGGGCTCACCATCACAGGTGGCCCCGAGCTCGATCGCCTTGTGATAGAGCTTGTCCACCCGTTCCTTGGAACCCGGGTTGAGAGCGACCATGTTGCCGTTGCCCGGATGGTTGGGCTGCTGGTCGTAGGGAATACACACCGCCAGCATGGGCTTGCCCATACTCTGGCCGAAGAAAGCAATGCGCTCCATATCCATCAGGATCCTGGCGTCCAGATCCGCCAGTAGATCGCTGTAGAACGCCTTCGCCCGCTCCATGTCACTGACACCGATGGTCACGTAACCTATCATATCGAAAACCCTTTTTATTTTATCTGTTTATAATGCATGAACAACTAACACAACTATTAGTACAGGAGACCCCGCAGGGATGCACCTGATCTCGTTCAAGGTTATCGCCACCGTTGTCATTGCGCTGATGCTGGCGACGGGTCTTTATAACACGTTCAAACCCATGCCGGCAGGCCTGTCAAAAACCGCGCCAGTCAGGCCGCTGTATGATGTGCGGCTGATCCCGGATATCAGCTGGCGAAGCAGTACCGGCGAGCACTTCCAGAGCCAGGGCATTTTTCAGGAAGTGTTCGCGCTGATCGCCCAGGCCCGCAAGATGATTGTCATCGACATGTTCCTGTTCAATGACAGCGCACCGGATGACAGCTTTGAACCCCTGGCCGCCAAACTGACCCGGGCACTGATCGAACGCAAGCAGGCGGTGCCGGAGCTGGACGTGGTGGTGATCACCGACCCCCTGAACACCGTCTATGGCGGTATGCGTCAGTCAGATTTCGAGCAGCTGCGGGAGGCTGGCATCACCCTGGTGGAAACCGACCTGCGCCCGCTAAGGGATTCCAACCCCACCTGGTCATCCCTCTGGCGACTGTGCTGCCACTGGTTCGGCAACAACCCGGATGGTGGCTGGCTGCCCAATGCCCTGGACGGTGGCAAGATAACCCTGCGCAGCTACCTGGCACTGCTCAATTTCAAGGCCAACCACCGCAAGACAATGGTGGTGGACGACGGTGACCAGCTCCGTGGCCTGATCACCTCGGCCAACCCCCATGCCGGCAGCAGCCGCCACTGGAACACGGCCGTCACCTTTACCGGACCGGCTGCCCTGGACCTGCTGGCCACGGAGGAATCGGTGCTGGCCCTGTCCGGAGTCCCCATCCCTGACTGGTCATTACCCGGGCACATATACCCGACCGGGGACCAGACCAGCGAATTGCAGGGGCAGGTACTCACCGAAGCGGGCATCCGCGACGCCGCCATTGATCTGCTTGGCCGGGCCCGTCAGGGTGACCAGGTTGACCTTGCCATGTTCTACCTGTCCCACCGAGGCAGCATCGAAGCCCTTAAGGCCGCCCATGAGCGCGGCGCCAGCCTGAGGATACTGCTCGACCAGAACCAGGATGCTTTCGGCCACGAAAAGAATGGCATCCCCAACCGCCAGGTGGCCTTTGAACTGCGACAGGCGGGCATTGAGGTGCGCTGGTGCAACACCGCCGGCGAGCAGTGCCACAACAAACTGCTGATGCTGCGGGAGGGCACCGGCCAGATCAGGCTGTTGCTGGGCTCCGCCAACCTGACCCGGCGCAACATCGACGACTACAACCTGGAAACCTCGATGCTGATGACCGGCCCGGCCAGTCAACCGGCCATGGCGACAGCAACGGAACTGTTTGACCGGCTATGGCAGAACGGCCCGGGCTCCACACCGGTTTTCAGCCTGCCCTACTCGGCCAATCCCGACGAATCCCGTTTCAGATACTGGCAATACCGGTTCATGGAGGCGACAGGCTTCTCAACCTTCTGACGGATACGGCCAAGCCCACCCCTCCGTCCGGTCAGTCGAGGAAGAAACGGTATATCTGGTTGGCGTGCTGCTGGGCATCGTGGTAGCCAAGCGTGATCAGCTCCTGACAGAAACGGGGGTCGAACAACAGGTAACTGGCGAGGCTGGCGGCGGTGCCATGGTGCCGGTCGGTTGCCCCTACCAGGTTACGCAATACCAGTGGCATGCCATCAATGTACTTTGCCGCTATGTCATTGATCTGGTGGCTGGGAGAAATCTCAAGCACGTCGATCGGCTTCAGATCGAGACCGGCCTCCTGCTTTCGCTCCTCCGGTATCAGCTCCAACAGCCGGTTTATGAGCCTCAGGCGATCTATGTCGTAATCGAGGGTGTCCAGAAACATACCATTGAAAACCTGGGCAATCACCTGTGCAAAGGTCGGACTTCCCGGTGGCTCAGGCCGCTCCGTGGGGCACATGCCGTTGGCGCTGACCCCGATCACCAGCACCCGTTCCGCGCCCAGCCTCAGGGCCGGGCTGACATGGGCCATCTGGCGGGTAACCCCGTCACCGAAGTATTCCCGGTTGATCAGTACCGGTGGGAACACGGTGGGAATGGCCGCAGAGGCCATCACATGATCCAGGGTCAGCCGGGTCCGCGAACCGGCACGCTGCCCCACGGTCCAGCTCTTGAGGTCATCCCGCCCCTGGAAAAAACACAGATTCTGGCCGGTGGAGTAGCCACAGGCGTTAACGCCGAGCGCCGATAACCGGCCCTCGTCAATCGCCGATGAAATGGCCTCAAAATCCACTTCCTCTTCCAGCATTTTCCGCAAGGGGCTGTTATTGAGCAGAGCGACCGGGGATGAATCCTGTTCGGCGACAAGTAGCCGACGGGCAACACCGGTCATATTGCGGAAAAGTGCCAGGGTCTGGCTCTTGTAGATGCGGTTGACCGTAATTTCCGACCACAGACTTTCCAGGTGGCTGATATTGTGCCGGAAAATCGGATGCCCGCCGGCCATTGCGACCGCATTGATGGCACCGGCCGAGGTGCCCACGATTACCCGGAACGGGTTCTCCCAATCAGGGTACATGTCGGAGATGCCCCTGAGCACGCCGACCTGGTAGGCGGCGCGGGCACCGCCTCCCGACAGTATGATTCCAGTTTCCATGAACGCCTCCCTGCTCGTTGCGGAACTAACCGGCACGATCCGATCCCGGGACCCGGCTAGCGATTGACCCAGCCCCCACAGACCGGGAAGACCTGCCCAACGAAACAGCTTGCCGCATCGCTACACAGGTAGGCCGCAAACTGGGCGTCCTCCCTGGCACTGACCAGCCGGCCCAGGGGCACCTCTCGTTTCAGGCGTTCCTGGAAGCGGGGATTCTCCTGAATCTCTGGCGGGAAATAAGTCGGATTATCCACAAAATTCTGGGCGATCAGGTTCACCTGGATGTTCTCGGGGGCCAGTTCCACACCCACCGACTGGGTCCAGGCCATCTGCGCCCCCCGGGCGGCACTGTAGGTGGAAGCCCGCTTCATGCCACGCAGGGCCGAGGCGCTACCCATAACCAGCACCCGACCATGGCCCTGCTCTCGCATGCCGGGCAACACCGCCTGCATCAACCTGGGCAGGGGGTCTACCATGGTCGCAAAGGTATCGCGCCACTCCCCGGCCGACACATCGCCCACCCTGCTGGAGGGCGCCGGCACGGCCAGGTTGGCCACCAGAATATCAACAGAGCCTGCCTGGTCGACAATCCGTCGGGGCGCGTCCGGGTCGGCAATATCCTCACGGCTGGCGATAACGGTAGCGCCCTGCTCTTCCAGTACCTCACAGAGTACCGGGCCCATAAAGGCGTCGGCCTGGGTCACCAGGATGCGTTTGCCCGTTAGCGGGTGTTGGAGGGAAGGTTCTGACATTGATGGTTTCTCCTGCCATTCGTAAGACTGTGTGTTTGCAGTCAGAATAGCCGAGAAACCGTCGGGGCGTAAAAGCCCCTCCCATTTCAGCAGGAATTATTCAGGAGCCGCGTTCTTCGCCAGCAACGTCGGAAGCGGCACCCGCAACCGTGGAATCGCCACAGTTGAGCAGGCCTGAGCGGGCAAGCCAGTCCTGGTCAGGGTAATATTTGAACACCAGTTGACCGCCCTTCAGGGAATCCACCACCTGGTCGCTGATTTCCTGCCTTACCGCCGGGCAGCCGAGACTCCTGCCAATACGGCCATAAGTGTCGATCCACGATGGGTCGACATAGTCCGCACCGTGAATGACGATGGCCCGTTGCCGCGCCAAGTCATTGAAACCCGGCTCGAGCCCATCCAGTCGCAGGGAATAGCCATGCTTGCCCCGATAGCTTTCAGCTGCCCGGAACAGGCCGATACTGGACTGGTGACTGCCCTCGACGTTGGAGAACCGGGTGGATTCGAGATTGCCGGAATTACGGCCATGGGCCACCAGATCTCGCATCAGGAGCGTTTGTTGCCGAAGGTCGAAGATCCACAAGCGCTCCTTGCTGGAGGGTTGTGAAAAGTCGATGACCGCCAGTCGCTCCGGGGAGCTTTCCCCGTTGCGGACCGCACACTGGGTGGCCTCCAGTGCATAGCGCAATACCTGCGGGTCGAGATCGGGAGCGGCGCTGGAAAGTCCGGAGAACAGGCTGTCCTGGCTTTCCGCTGCTAGACTGGGTACTGAAGGCAGGCTGAACGTAAGCGCACAAACCGATACCCACAAAGCGTGTCTCAGACCACTGACTACCATTTACCATTCCTCATGCTGAAGCGGGGATCCGGCAGAGCCTTACCCGGGCGGATGAAAACGGCCCCGGCTCGCCATTGATCCCTATTGTGCAATAGATCCCCCGCGATAATCCGGGAAATGGTTCGAAATGTACAAAAAACAAACAAAGCGAAATACAGCTTACCTGCGGTAACAGGCTAAAAGCCGGCTTTGGAGGACAGACATGATGCGGAACGAGTCAACCGGTTACCCACCAGGTCGCGCGATCAGTCAGCTGGCCGGTGTAGTCGGACTCTGGCTGACCCTCGCCGTTACCAGCCAGGCCCAGGACCTTCAGGCGGAGTGCCCCTCACTGCCCGAGGCGCCGGCATTTGTTACCCGAACCGTCGCTGAGCTGGGTATCATCAAACCCCATACCGAACGCTGGCGGGAACTGCTGACCTGGCAACAGCTGTTGCGGGAACTGGACCGGCTCAGATGGGATGGTCTTAACCCACAAAACTACCTGCTCTCGGACCTGGCCCGCATCACCGACCAACTGAAGGCAGGCATGCCTCCTACCCCCTGCCAGTCGCAGGTGGCATCGCTGGCCCTGGCATGGTCCCTGTCCGATCTGGCCCACGGCCGACTGGACCCGGAGAAACTCGGGCTGATGTGGCACCAGAGCTCCCGGAATCCGGACGCAGAGCGATTTGCCATCAACATTCACCGGGATTTCTATCATCAGCAAGGCCTGCGGAAGGCGTACCGTAATGTACGGCCATCCGTCAGCCCCTACATGGCGCTCCGGGACGCCTACCGGAACCTGCATCGCAACCTGCCGGAAAGCTGGCCAACCGTGCCGCCGGGCCCCACTCTGCGACCGGGAGACAGCGGCCCACGGGTAACAGCGCTGGCCAGGCGACTGGCGGCCCAGGACTATCTCACTCTGCCAGATCCGGAAATGGCAGAGAACGGCAGCCATGAGAAGGCCCCGCCAGAAGCCACTTTTGACGACTCGCTGGAGAAAGCCCTGCAGGCATTTCAGCGTGACCACGGACTGGAACCCGATGGGCTGGCAGGGCGGGCAACCGGTGAAGCGCTGAACACGCCCCCTGGCGCCTGGAAGGCCCGCTCCCGGGCCAACCTGGAGCGGTTGCGATGGGTAACTCCCTATTATGCGGACGACATGGTGCTGGTGGACATCGCCGATGCGCGGGCGACGCTGATTCGTGATGGGCGGGAAGTATGGCAAGGTAACACCCAGGTAGGCCGCCCGGAGCGCAAGACCCCTGCGCTGACCTCCACCATAAGCCACGTCACGCTAAACCCCACCTGGACCATTCCCCCAACGGTATTCTACGAGGACACCCTGCCGGCGATCCTGGCAGATCCGGATTACCTGAAACGGAACAGGCTGACGGTACTGGACCGCAATGGCGCCGAGCTGGATCCCGAAGAGGTGGACTGGAGCGCCCCGGGCAACCTGTTGCTGAGACAGGCCGCCGGCCCGGGCAATGCCCTGGGCGAAGTGGCCATACGTTTTCAGAATCCGTATGCGGTATATCTGCACGACACCCCGTCCCGCTGGTTGTTCGAGACGCCGGATCGCTTCTACAGTTCCGGCTGTGTCCGGGTGGAGAACGCCATGCAACTGACAGAATTGCTGTTCCGGGGGAATGTGGAGCAGATTCGTCAGGCCCAAAGCACCGGGGACACCCGCAACCTGTCCCTGCCAGACCGAATCAGGCTGGTGATGACCTACCGGACTGCGGAAGTCGGCCCTGAAGGCGAGATCCGCTTTCGCCAGGATACCTACGGTGAGGACCGGCTGGTGATCGACCTGCTCGACGAGGAAGTCTGATACTTGTGTTAAGGGACACGAGTGTCCCGTGCGGTCAATTCGCTGACCTACTGCGTGACGCTGGGGCCTCTGGCCAAGGCGCCAGTTCGCAGGTGTGGTGGTTCCACATCAAGGGCTGGCAACACCGGCCAGAGGCCCCAGCGTCGCGCCCTTCGGGAGCCACTGAGAGCCTTGATAGCTGTGTTGCGCTGACTCGATTTGGAACCACCAAAACTTCGCCACCGCGCCTTGCTCTCAAGGCTCTCAGTGGCTCAGTAGGTCAGCGAATTGACCGCACGGGACACTAGGCAGCCACCACCTGCGACAACTTGCGCCCCCACCAGGTGTCGGGGTCGGATCGCCATGCCGCCCGGTGCAGCCAGGCCAGGGTGTCACTGTCGCGGCATATATGGCTCAGTTCTGAACGGCTGAGGGCCTCCGGGCCCTCAGCCAGACACCGCCGGGCCAGTGCCTGCAGCGTTTCCCGGCGTAACCGGCCAGGATGGCTCCGGGCCAGGCTGCAATGCATGGCATTGACACCTGGCAACAGCACCGCCTCCTCGAACCGGTTCAGCCGATCCAGCAGCGGCAGCAGCGACTCTTCATCGTCGGTATCCCTGAGCAGCGCACTGGGACCGGTTTCCTCGGGGGTACAGAGGACTCCGGCCCGCCGCAGGCCCTGCCCCGGTCGTATGCGACTGAGCCAGACCGAGGTGGGTGCTGCCAGAATCAGGGGGATGGCTACCGGTAGCGACCAAAGGAAAAACAACGGATCCAGGTACCAGGCGAATGCCGACCAGGCAATCCCGATGGCCATACCCGGTGCCTGGGTCACCAGCGCTTCCCGCCACTGGGTTTCCTCAGTCCGGTTCTGCCCGGCCCAACTCAGTGACAGGTTGGCCAGGGCACCCAGTACGTAGGCGGAATGGGTCAGCATCTTGATCGGGGCCAGCAGTACCGACACCACCGTTTCCACCAGCACACTCACCAGAGTCCTCACGGCCCCACCGAACTGTTTCGCCCTCCCCTGTATCAGGGCATCCAGCCAGGCAATGAACTTGGGCGCAAACAGCATGGTGACGGTGGTCAGGGCAAGCGACAGCGCCAGCCCCGGCCGCCACTCCGGCCATAGCGGAAACAGCCCGGGCTGATCATCGGGGAAGTAATCGATTGGCATCAGGGCGAGCTGGGCCGCTTCCACAGTGGTCAGTATCAGGAACAGCAACCACAAAGGGGAGGCCAGGTACCCCATGATGCCATTGAAGAAAGCCATGCGGTGGGCAAATCGCAACCCCGGGGACGTCAGCATGATCCAGAGATGCTGCAGGTTGCCCTTGGCCCAGCGTCGGTCCCGGGACAGCTCGTCCGCCAGGCTGGGAGGTGACTCCTCATAGCTCGCCCCCAGGGTAGGCTCCAGCCAGACTTCGTACCCGGCCCTGCCCATGAACGCCGCCTCAACGAAGTCATGGCTGAGGATCGGCCCGCGAAACAGGCCGGCACCGGGCAGCTTGCGCAGGCCGCAATGGTCCATGAAGGCTTCGGTCCGCAGGATGGCATTGTGCCCCCAGAAGGCCGCATCGCCCATCTGGATGGCCGCCAGGCCAGTGGCAAAAAGCGGCGCATACAAGCGGTTGGAAAACTGCTGCAGGCGGGCAAACAGGGAACGCCCCCGCACCACGCCAGGGTTGGTCTGCAGAATACCCACCCGGGGCTCACGCTCCATCAGGCGGACCATGCGAATCAGGGTGTCGCCCCCCATCAGGCTATCGGCGTCCAGAACCACGGTATAGCGGCACCGACGCCCCCAGCGCCGCAGGAAATCCGCCACATTGCCGCTCTTGTAGTTGAGGTTGACCGTCCGCCGGCGATAGAACAGGCGACCGTTGGCATTCAGCTCGGTGCACAGGCCCTGCCAGGCGGCCTGCTCTTCGAGCCATATGTCCGGATCCCGGCTGTCGGAGAGAATATAGAACTCGAAATGCTCGATCTGCCCGGCTCGTTCGAGATCCCGGTAGATAGCCCGCAACCCCCGCAGCGTTCTCTGCACGGGTTCGTGGTAGATCGGCATGACCACTGCGGTCCGGGCCAGAGGGGTCGACGCCAGCGTGTTCTCGTCGTGCCTGTGCGCCAGGGACCAGCGGTCACCACCTGACAGGCGAATCAGGAAGCCATAGACCGCCGTCCAGAAGCCCACAGCAATCCACGCGTAGAGCACGGAAAACAATCCGGCCAGCCCGATTTCGACCCAGGTGCCGCCGTGATAGGGCAATACCTGAAGCATGTACCAGGTGGCAAACAGGGTTTGCCCGAGAACGACTACCGCCAGCAGGAAACGTCTGACCGTCGCTACCGATCGCCACGGACGCCGGACGACATCGGAGGTTGCCCTCAGGCTCTCCCTGGCAACCTCATACGGGAGGCCCATAGCCGATACTCCCCCGCAGGATGGGTGGCCGCTGGACCGGCAGGTCCAGCTCCGGGAGTTCAAACACCTGTGGCAAACGATCAAAAACCATGGCCAGTACCCCGGGAAGGGCCCGTTCAGTATTGCAGGCGTCCGGGTCATCGGCACCGGATTCCGCAAGGCAATCGTCAATCAGCCCCAGGGCCCGGCGGCATACGGAGGGCGACGGTTCTATTCCATAGTTCTGCAGATACAGCATCACCCGGTCAAGGGCATACTGACAGATCGCTTTATCCATGGTTCGCCTCAGTCATTCAGTAGCGGTTCCAGCAATGTATCGGACTGTCACCGGTCGCGAATATCCACCCCCGGTGGCAACTCGTAAGTCCAGGTTTCCGTCAGCGGTTCCCCACCACGGGACAGAAAGGCGCGCAGGGCCAGACTCTGTTCCGGCGCCGGGCGCACCAACATGGACAGCCGCCATTGCCCGGTAGGCTCGGAATACTCTACGAAGTGCTCCAGCACCTCTGTGTCGTTGCTCGCACTGACATGGCTCACGACATCAGACCCGGCTTCAATATCGTCAAGGGGCCCTCCTGCGAAATCCACCAGTACACGGTAGGCACCCTCCTGGTCACCCCCGCCAATGCGGTTGCCATCGCCAAGAAACGTATTCACTGCCACCCCCGCCGGGTGACCACTGATACCCGGCGGCCCGAATTTCAGAGTATAGTTCAGATCGACCGTCTCTCCGGCTCCCGGCGAGTCCGACGGCGACCAGAAGGCCACGATGTTGTCGTTGACCTCGGACCGTGTGGGTATCTCCACCAGCACCACGTTACCCTTGCCCCAGTCACCCTTCGGCTGAACCCAGGCGCTGGGGCGACGTTCATAGCGGGCCTCCAGATCGTGGAAATCCCGGAAATCCCTGTCCCTCTGGATCAGGCCGAACCCCTTCGGATCATTGGCCTGGAGATAGCTCATACGCAAAGACGCCGGATTGATCAGCGGGCGCCAGAGCCACTCACCGGAATCTCCGGATACAACCAGCAAGCCGTCAGAATCGTGGGTCTGGGGGCGCCATTCACCGTCCGGGCGCGGGGTATTCTCACCGTAGTAGAACATGCTGGTTAACGGCGCGTAGCCGGGCAACTCTGTCTCTTTACGGAAAAACAGCCGGGCCTGCACGTCGATTTCCAGGGCATCTCCCGGCTGGACAGTAAAGCGGTAGGCCCCGGTCAGGCTGGGCCCATCCAGCAAGGCATAGGCCACCACCTGTTCGGCTTCGGCATCCGGCTTCTCCAGCCAGAACTCAATAAAGGAGGGAAATTCCTCCCCACTCGGCAACCCGGTATCAATAGCCACCCCCCGGGCTGACAGACCAAACCCGTCATTGCGACCAACACCACGGAAATAGCTGGCGCCAGCGAACGAAAGAAACTGGTTATTGATGTCCGGTCCGCGCAACGGGTAGGTCAGGCGAAACCCGGCATAACCAAGATCGGCCGGAATACGCTTGGCGAATTCCTCGCTGGGGTAGGAAAAGTTGTCCCGCACAAAGGGGACGGGCTTTACGTCACCGTCGTGTATCTCGTTCAGGGCGACAGCGTGGGAAAAATAATGACCGGCGGGGGTCAGCATGACCTGGAACCGTGAGTCAGTATCACGCCACAGGTTACGTTCCTCCCGGAAGCGTATCTCCTGGAACCGGCTGTACTCGATATCCTTGAGAAAGTCCGGTACCTCCGGCGGTGCCGACCAGTTCTTCCCGGCCAGCCGGCGGGCCTTCTCTGCGACATCATCAAAACCGAAAACTTCAGCAGCGGTGCCTTCAGTGGCTACCAGAAACATGCACAACAGTCCTGCCAGCGGACGCAGCATATCGGGGTTCCCTGAATAAAATACGAGTGAACGACCTAACATTACCCCTTTTTGTAACCCCGCGCGGGCCTGGCAGCAAGTGACGGCTTTGTAAGTCAGGTACAACGAAGGCCTGGCAGACTCTGTCAGCAGCGCTTAGTGATCGCGGGAGCGTGCGGGATGAAAGGCAGGGATGTTCCCTAGAGCGTCCAGGAAAGATTGAGGGAAACATCGGGCACATTGGTGGCCACGATGCCGGGTCCGGTGCTGTCCAGCAGCGTGCCAGCCCGTACTCCGCCGGACAAATTGTCACCACTGACCTGCCAGAACACTTCAGCGACACTGGCCCGGCTGGTGAGATCCGGATCACCAGCGGCTTCCGTCCAGCCCCTCAGGACCGAGAACCGCAGGCTGGTGTAGACTTCCAGGGGCGACCATAGCAAGCGGTCGCGGGTTTCGCTGTCCAGCCTCACCCAACCGCCTTCCCGGCCGCGCATGACCTGCCCGCCAAAGCCGTGGATCAAGCCAGGCCCCACTTCCATATACCGCCAGGACGGCAGCTCATCCGGAGTAAATTGATACTCCCCGTGCAGGCCCCAGTCCATGTTCAGCCACTGCCGACGGACACTGGCGTTCAGGTTATAGCGCTGGAAGGCACCCAGCTGCTCTCCACAGGATTGCTGTTCAGCACCGTCCATCAGGGCCACGCAGCCTTCTATGGTCAGGCCCAGATCCGCGTACGCGCCAATGGCCGTCAGGTCGTGCTCCAGGTAGCCATCGAGCCGGATCAGGGAGTAGCTCTGGCGTGCTTCAGAGGAGAGGTCGCCGTTCTCATACCAGCGGTCGGTGACGTCGGTGGTGATCACCCGCGCGTCCAGTCCGCCATGGCCAGTCTGATACAGACTGCGGCCCATATCGACCTCCAGGGTCTGACGGGTGCCCCGGACCCGTTTCACATCAGCGGAATCCACTTCGTCATCGTACTGGTGCATCCGGGCGCGGAAGGCCAGCTGGTTCTCCTCCAGCGGCACCTGCCAGGCGATGCCCATGTCCATGGTAGTATCGCCCGGTTGCTGAGAGGTAGACCAGTTGTAGTTCACCGACAGGTTGTGATTGAAACCGGGAATCCGTTCAGTTTCGAAACCCACCCTGACCCGGTCGGTATGCTCGGCCTCATGATCCTCACCCTTCAGGAAGAAGTGCTGCCCAATCCAGCGGTCGCGGGCCGCCACCGAAGAAATCGGAATCGTCGCTGACGAGACCGGGCCAGGGATGGCGGCCGCCTCTGGCGACGACGCGGGCGACGGCAGCACAGGCTCATAATGACGATGCCGGATCCACAGCAGACTCTCGTGTAACAGGTTCAGGGTGCGTTGAGGCTGGTCAACCCGCGGTGTCACTTCAGCCGCCGACACCATCACGGACCCGGTCATGACCGAGAAGGCCATTACCGCGCATCGAAGGCAGGAGGAGCTGAACGGCGAGTATCTCATGGTGGTCAGGTCGGGCCGGTCGCGAAACAATGCCGCCATGCTAAACTTTCCGTAAGAGTCAATCCATGATCCAGATCTCCTGTTAGCATGTCTTTACAATTTTAATATTTCTTTTTAAACAGAGACTTCGGCAAGTCTTTGAAACCCCCACGTCAACTGTAGAACCTGACCAGTTCAACGACATGAGTTAGTTACAACAGGACACATGGATTCGGCAGTACGGACGATCAGGGCTTGTGGAAGATCGCTACGTCCTTGCAGGGGATCTCCAGCGACCACCCCAGGTGATCCGCCAGCCATTGAAGGGTCTGCTCCCGGTAGAACACGATGTGAGTGGGGTCCCGCCGATAATGCCAGTTGGCGAACCGGCTGTCGTCGGTCTGGAAACAGGTCATCACTCCCAACACCCCACCCTGCCCCAGCATGGCATCCAGCTGGTGGAATACCCCCAGGGGATCTTTCAGGTGCTCAATGACCTCGGTACAGGTAATGAAATCCCACTGCTGCCGGAACACTGAGTCATCGGGGAAAAACGCCGGATCGTATCGGGCCACATCCATTCCCTGTTCTTCCAGCATCGCAGCCAGTGCAGGCCCGGGGCCACAGCCAAAATCCAGCCCTTTGAGCCCGGGGGTGAGCTGTTGCAGCAGGGGGTCCGCCAGTTTGCTCAGAAAACGCCGGTACCCGATATCATCCACGGCGTTATCGTGAAGCCGGTAGACCTCCCGCTCCTCACCAGGTGACAGCCAGCCCTGCGGATCCATCAGCGTGGCGCCACAACAGCCACAGCGGCGGTATAGCCGCGGGCCAACCCTGGCAAATTCCGTCAGCGGTCCCCTATGACACACGCTGCAAAAATGGCGGGCCGCCAGGTTTCGCGCTTCCAAGAATGCTCTCCGGATTACAGAACGATGGTTTGAGAACCACGCAGCCACTTTCCAACCCTAGCCACGCACGGAGCGGGGATCACGGAGTTGGGGTCATGCAGCGTAGCGGTTGCGGCAAGCTACGATAACCGGAAGCAGTACAATAACAAAGCCTTCAGGGCCGCAAAGGAACAGTGTCCCGACGGGACACTCGGCGCAGTACCGGACCGGTAGACCCCGGTCGGCGGCTCTGCCAACCCGGAGTGTTCATTATGCCTTCAGGATCAACAGCCCTTCGCAGCGGGGCCATCGCCCTTGCGCTGCTGTCCGCTTTCCCGCTGACCGCACTGGCCGACGCCGAGGTCCAGCGTAGTGGTTATTACTGGCGCGCCACTGTCGATGGCGCCAATGTCTACACCGGCACCCGCATGTTCGATGCGGTGAACGCCGCCATCAATAACATGGGGCCCGGCACCGTTAACGTGCGCACCTCCGGCAGCTCCGGCTCCGACGGCGGCAACGTCTATGGCATACGTCCAGACGACGGCACCGTGCTCGACTTTCACGGCAATACCATCACCGCCAACGGTGGTGAACTGGTGGTACCGGTCTACTGTAACGGCCGCAACGGAGTTGCCGTGCGTAACCTGAACGTGGAGGGTAACCCCCGCTATGGCGTCTGGTTCCGGGGTTGCTCCAACGTCACATTGCACAACATCACCATGAATCTGAACATCAGTAACCCGGTTGGCCTGGGTATCCGGGTGGACGCCTCCACCGGACCGGCACGCAACCTGACCATCAGTGGCAATATCCGGGTGGAAGGTTCCCGCACCCATGGCATCGAAACCTACGGCGTGGACGGTTTCACCATTGGGGACGTTACAGTCAACAACAGTGGTGGCTCAGGCTTGCTGCTGAACGACTCCCGCAACGGTACCGTGGGAGCGGTCACCGGCAACCGCAACAACCAGGGCGGCGGCTATGCCACCTTCCGGGTGGCCAACAACAACGGCCCCAACGTGGAGGTGGAAAGCATCTACTCCCGCAATTCGGGCCGTGGCTTCTTCAGTGTATCCGGTAGTAACGGTACCACCATCGGCCATGTAGACATCGCCAACAGCAGCGCCCAGGGAATTTTCCTGGAAGACGCCAGTAATACCCTTGTGCTGAGCGGCTCGGTAAGTAATGGCAACCCCAACTGCCAGCTGGTGCGCACCAACAGCTCCAGCCTCAACGTATCCGGCTGTGCCCGGGTAGGAACCCCGCCCTCGAATCCGGGCAATGGCGGCGACAATGGTGGCAGTGCCAATATTGACAACGGCACGTTCCGCATCACCCCCGTCCACAGCGGAAAGGCCATGGACCTGGCCATGTGCGACACCGGTGCGGGAACCAATGTGCAGCAGTGGAACTGGCTTAACAATGTGTGCCAGAAGTGGAACGTGACCCACATCCGCGATGGCTACTACCGGATCGCACCCTCCCACGGACCGGACAAGGCACTGGATATCGCCGGGATCTCCACGGAAAACGGTGCCAATGTGATGATCTGGGACTGGCTGGGCAACGACAACCAGCTGTTCCGCTTCCAGAGTGCCGGCACCGGCCGCTGGAGGATTATCCCCAAACACAGCGAGAAATGCCTGGATGTTAACGGCTTCTCCCAGGACGCGGGCGCCAACCTGGTGCAGTGGACCTGTATCAGCGGCAACACCAACCAGATGTTTGAACTGGACAGGATGTAACCGCCTGCGGGCCCGGCAGAGGATGCCGGGCCCGCAGTGTCCCGTTTGGTGACTTCACTGACCTGCCGAGCCACTGCAAGCCCGGCGCCCTCAGCCGGCGCTTTTCAAGGCTTCAAGCATGGCGGCCATCTTCTCATGAAGCTTGTTGACCGCCTTAAGCGGGCGCACCATTACCTTGAAATCCCGGATCCGCCCTTCCTCGTCCCACTGAATCATGTCCACACCATTGATCACGATGCCGTCCAGTTCGGTTCGGAACTCCAGTACCGCATTATTACCGTCCACGATTTCTCTGAGATATTCGAACTGATCGTTGCCCAGCACATGGAACGCCGCCGCCAGATACTGCCTGGTAATAGCCTTGCCTTCCTGCGGCGTATGGACCACCGGCGAGTGGAACACCGCATCGTCCGCAAGCAGGTCATCCAGACCGGTCACATCACGGTCCCGCATCAGTCGATGCCAGGTTTCAAGGGTATCGATCACGTGTTATGTCTCCGTCTTGTTGTCTTTCGTTCGTGAGTCGTCCCGGGCCAGCGTGATACGCACCAGCCAGGGCCCGACCGCCTCAAAGGCGACCGTAGATACTACCACCACCGCCATCAGGGTACTGGCAAACTCCGGATAACGCTCTCCGGCCAGCAGTGCCATGCCCATTGCCACCCCGGCCTGGGGGGTCAGTGCCATACCCAGCCCCTTGGGCAATGTTCCCTTCCGCGCGTTCACCAGTGAGGAACCAAACCAGCCACCCGCCAGTCGCCCCAAAAGCCGCAGCACGATGTACGCCAGGGTGACGCCGACAGCCACCGTGAGATTGGCCAGGTCAAGGCTGGCCCCGGCAAGCACAAAGAAGAACACCAGGAAGGGCCACTTCAGGTACTCGATCTCACTGAAGGAGCGATTATGATGGGAGGCCAGGTTGGCCACCATCGCGCCGGCGACCATCGCCGCCAGCAGCTCCGACACATGCAGCAGGGCGGCACCTCCAGCCAGCAACAGGATCAGGGCGATAGCCTCCACCCGGGTGGGTTCACCGGCTTCCAGCCGACCGGTCAGCCATGCAGCCGGCACCCCCACAATCACCCCCAGGGCCACGGCTCCGCCCAGCTCCCATAACGCTACCAGCACAGCCTGCATCCCGTCACCGCTGCCATGCCAGCCAAGGAACGCCATTGCCAGCCCGAATATAATGACACCCCAGCCATCATCCACAGCGACGGTGCTGAGCAACAGCCGACCGGTACTGGTATCGGCGGCACCCTGCTCATGAATCGTTTCGGTTACAGCGGCCGGATCCGTTGCCACAGAGACGGCACCGAGCGTAATCGCAAGGATCAACGGAAACCCCAGCAGCCAGAGGCCCGCCCCCACCACAAACCCACTGACCAGCACCACGGAGAACGAAAATATGGCAACCACCGGTCCCAGGGTTCTCAGACGTTCCCAGGTAAACTCACCACCCAGCAGGAAAGCCACCATCACCAGCGCCAGCTGGATCATCGGCTCGGACAGGCCCTCGAGAGGACCGGCTGGCTGGCCCAACAGCCATTGCTGGATCACAGCAACGCCAACGCCGATCAGAACCAGTAACGATATCCGGGGGATCGCCGTCCTGCGGGCAATGATATCCGCCAGGATGCTGAGCGACAGCAAGGTACCGAGCATCAGCAGGACCAGCGCGTAGTGGGGAATCTCCATGTCGGCTATATCAGGCCGTGCCGGACCTGGCCTGGGAGGAATCCTCCTCGGCCTTGCGTTCTCTGGCGGCCTTGGGAGGAAGCAGGCTGATCAGTTGCCAGTCGGACTCAGGCGAGATTTCCTCGCCGGCCATGACCGGGTGGATTTTCTCCTTGTCGTTGATGACGAATAACACCCTTGCCTCGCCGTCATGACGGGCAACAAAATCCTCGTAAGTGAACGATTCGCTCAACTGGGTGGTCTTTACCATATAGCCCCGGCTTACCAGGCTGGCCAGCTTGGGATAGGACAGGCCACCGAACAGGCCACGGGTCTGCTGGATTTTCTCGGCGGTCTGGTGGCTGGCCTTCTGGTCCTGCTCACCTTCCGACAAGCTGTAGACACTATTGGCACCGAACCAGTCCAGAAAGTGGTAGGTGGCCAGGGAGTTCAGCTGCTTATAGGGCGATATTACCAGCAGCTTGCCCACCCCGGTCAGGTCAAGGTGGGTGGAAGCGTGCTCGGATGTGGGGTTGCCGAAGTAAACTTTAAGGCCGTCCATGCGTGCCTGTCGCACGTTTTCCCAGTTGGTGTCTGTCAGCACCACGGGAATCTCGTTCTTCTGCAACGCCTGGGCAATGGCCCGGGCACCACTGTTGGCCCCCAGGATCAGGAAACCATAGGCCGCCGGTTCCGCCACCCCGAGAGCCTTGGCAATGGGACGTGCCGTGAGGCTCTGGAGGGTCACAGTGACAATGATCAACATGAATACCAGTGGCACCAGGGTACCGGCGTCCTGGTAGCCCTGATTTTCAAGCTGGAAGGCAAACAGTGCCGATACCGCCGCCGCCACGATCCCCCGGGGAGCAATCCAGCTCAGGAAGAGCTTTTCCCGCCAGTTCAGCCTGGTGCCCATGGCGGACAGCACAATGCTCAGGGGCCGTGCCACCAGGATCAGTATGGCCAGCACCGCCACCAACCCCCAGCCAAGTTCAGCAATAGCTCCGAAGTCGACCCGTGCAGCGAGTATGATGAAGAGGGCGGAAATCAGCAGAACGCTGAGGGATTCCTTGAACTCCAGTATGTCATCGATGGGCACCATCTTCATGTTGGCCATCCAGATACCCATCACGGTTACCGTCAGCAGGCCGGATTCATGGGCCATCTCGTTGGACAGGGCGTAGACCCCGAGCATGAACGTCAGGGTTCCGGCATTATGGAGGTAATGCGGCAGCAAATGCTTTCTTAGCGCCACCCCGTTAAGCCATCCGGCCACCGCACCGAGGACCAGCCCGACCACTACCGTCTTGCCGAAGATATAGACCGAGTGCCAGAACACGTTGCCCTGTCCCCAGGAGACGATAGCCTCGAACACCAATACCGCCAGCAAGGCGCCCACCGGATCAATGATGATCCCCTCCCAGCGCAGGATGTTGGCCAGGTTCTGCCGGGGCCTGACCGAACGCAGCAGCGGCGCAATCACCGTCGGGCCGGTAACAATGGAGATGGCACCGAACAGCAGGGCCACCTCCCAGGACACGTCCAGCACCCACTTGGCCGCCAGGGTACCGATCAACGCAGTAACCACCGACCCCACCGGTATCAGGTTGCGGACCATGCGGCCATGACCCTTGATTTCCTGATATTTGAGGGTGAGGCTGCCTTCGAACAGGATCACCGCCACAGCCAGGGATATCAGTGGGAACAGCAGGTCACCAAACAGGGGCTCCGGCTGCAGCCAGCCCAGCATCGGGCCTGCTGCCAGGCCCCCGGCAAGCAGGAAAAGGATAGCCGGCATGCGCACCCGCCAGGCCAGCCACTGACAGAAGAGAGAGGCAACGCCAATGCTGGCCAGTACGAGAACGGTGCTTACGCTCATAGAAATCCGGTTCCGTTGGTTTCGGTTGAAAAACGTGAAGACGGGACAGGTGCCGCCGGGCCTGACGCGCTGGCGCATCACCCTTCCAGAAGGACGTCAGTGGATAGACAGGATACGTCAGCGCGCAAACGCTGTACACGGCAGGACAACAGGCTAACCGGGCGCCGGGGCCCTGCCCTCAGCAAAGGAAGCTGTCGGCCGGGCCGGGGTGTTACTGTCGAAAACGGCTGTCGCGGAGGCAGGCCGGGAGCGTCGGTTATCGCCAAAAAACAGGCCGGCAGAAAGCCGGCCTGGTCGTCATATCACGTTACTACCGGAGTCAGGGACCGCGCCCTTTCATCGCATTAGCCACCAGCGTGATTACCAGCAGGACAAGGAAGATGAAAAACAGAATCTTTGCAATGCCGGCAGCCGTGCCGGCAATACCACCAAAGCCCAGAACGCCGGCAATAATGGCAATGATCAGACAGACAACAGCCCAATAGAGCATCGTTCCCTCCTTATGGTTGGCTTGGCCTGAACAGGGCCGCCAACAGGATATGAGTTTGGGTAACGCCTTTTAACCATTGGCCGCATGTGGGAAAAACTCAAGAAATCAGGGGCGTCCTGACCAACATTTAATGCTCCGTTCGTGTTCCGGCAAACCTTCACACCGCCAGATGCCCCTGTTTGTCTGGGCTACCAGGCCCTTAACCCACGAAGCCGACAAAACACTCTCCCCTTGCGCCACTTTTTCGGTGATGCTCTTAACCGCAGAAGAGTGTTCACGCTATGAATGTGGACGGCCCGAGCATTTTAAAAGGCTGTCGTCGTTATAAGACTCGACCTTTACAAACACGCTCACTGCGAATACACACCAGAAATAAAAACACTCACACCAACAACGACATGACTACCAATATTACATATAAATAGATCAGCATCTAAACAGAAACCAAACACCACCCCCAACCAACACCCATGAATGCTTCGGGAATACTACGTTTTTGTTAACCACTCATTAAAATACTGAAAAAACATAATCTTAAAATACTTTAACCAAACCGTATAAAGCTTAAATAACATCAGCATCAAGCCTGTGCATCGTTGAATTAATTGCCTTATTTCGGTGCAAGTGAAAACGCAAAACCCCTTTATATCGATCTTCGTTACATGTCTTTCCGCCGAGGTTTTCTTTTAGAATCCAACGATCATAGCAATGCAGAAAACAGCTGATGATTTATGGCCCGCTAAATGCAGGTCCTGATCGTCTTTACCTGTTTGGTAGCCTGCGATATTCACGGAGGGATTTATGGGCAGTCAGCAAAAGCAGCAGAAGGCCACGGTGCTTCCGCCAGCTTCCGGAACCACCGCCTCGATTCGTCTTCATCGCTCCAATATCCTGGCGTTCTTCCGTGCTTTCGACAGTCTGCTGGTGATACTGGCCCTGTGGGGTGTTCTCCAGTTCTGGGGTACCCCCTGGAGCCATACCTATACCTGGCTGGGTGTGCTGGCCATTATTGCTTTCGTGTTCTTTGCGGAGAGCAACGAGGTTTATCACCTCTGGCAGGGCTTCTCCACACCCGCCCTGGCTCACCGCCTGACACTGGCCTGGGCCGGCACCGCCGTGGTTCTCGGCGTGTTCGCAGTGGCAATGGAACTCATGGCCAGCATCAACATTCGCGCCGTTGCACTGTGGCTCACCCTGGTTCCCATTGCCATTATCTCCTGCCACTGGTTGCGGCGACTGGTACTCGCCCGTTTTCGCCGGCAGTCAGCCCAGCGTCGGATAGGCATCGTTGGAGCCACGTCACTGAGCCAGCGGGTAACCACTGCCATTCGCAACCTGCCCTGGATGGGCTACCAGATCGCCGGTTACTACGACGACCGTATGCTGACAGACGACCGGAGCCGGCGACTCGACGACAATCAGGTGCAGGTATCGGGTAACCTGGAACAGCTCAAGCAGGCCGCCCGTAACGGCGATATCGACATGGTATTCATCACCCTGCCCATGGCCGCCGAAAGCAGGGTTCGTGAGCTGGTGCACGATCTGGCCGATACCACCGTATCCGCCTACCTGATTCCGGACATTTTCAGTTTTGACCTGCTTCACTCGCGCCTTACCGGCATCCAGGGCATCCCGGCCGTGAGCATCTATGACTCTCCGCTGGCTGATCAGGCATGGACCAAGCGCCTGTTCGACCTGTTCGGAAGTCTCGCCATCCTGGCAATCGTCGCCATTCCAATGCTGGCCATTGCCCTCGGCGTCAAGCTCAGCTCCCGGGGCCCGGTCTTCTTCAAGCAGACCCGTTATGGTGTGCGTGGCGAGAAGATCAAGGTATGGAAATTTCGCTCCATGTCAGTCTGTGAGGACGGTCCCGACGTTCCCCAGGCCAGGCGGGGTGATCCGCGGATCACGCCCTTCGGGGCAATGCTGCGGCGGACCTCTCTCGACGAGCTGCCACAGCTTTTCAACGTCCTTGGCGGCAGCATGTCTCTGATAGGCCCAAGGCCTCATGCGGTGGCTCACAATGAGTTCTATCGCAACCATATTCAGGGCTACATGCTGCGGCACAAGGTGAAGCCAGGCATTACCGGACTGGCCCAGGTGAACGGGTTCCGGGGTGAAACCGAAACCATGGACAAGATGGTGGGCAGGATTGCCTACGACCTGGAGTACATCCGTAACTGGTCGCTATGGCTGGATATCAAGATCCTGTGGTGGACAGTATTCCGGGGGTTTGTAGGACAGCAGGCCTACTGACCCGACGTCTGGTCTGATCCGTTCGGCACCCTAGACTCCCCTGGAACCGAAGGACCAACGCGCTTTCTGGAGTACGCGGGCCAGCTTCCTCCAGGCATCCCCTGCACCCAGAAGCACACCCGGCATGGCGGCGGCCAGGAAGTACAGAATCCGGGCCGGAAGATAGCCATTCTCCTGCAGACCACGCCGGTAGAACATCCGGGCGGTCTCCAGGTCGCCATCAGCCGCACACCGGCTGCCAATGACACACATTTCCCTGGCCAACCTCCGGCTGGGTGGGCGGAACAATGCCCCCTGCTCGCCATGGCAGCTCAACGGGTCTGGCCTTCCCGCCAGCCGTTCGCGATGGCAGTAAAGGGCGAAGTCGGAAAGATACCGCTGCAACATCAGCCGGTGCGGATCAGCCGCCACCGAGCCGGGCACCTTGGTGAACTTCCGATAGAGCACGTCGCCGAGCACCAGAAAATGGCAGTGTTGACTCATGCGACACCACAGGTCCCGATCCTGCCCGCATACAAAGAACGGCCGATACCCCCCCACCTGATCGAACAGCGCCTTGCGGAACATCACCTCACCATGATGGAACGGGTTCCAGTCGAGAATCAGCTTATGGGCAGCACCATCGTAAGCCTGCTTGTCGATGTGTGGAGGCCGGGAACTCTGCATGGTGACGATTTCCGAGCGGCACCCCACCACACCCACATCCGTACGCTTGTCCAGCACCTCTGCCTGAAGCGCCAGCCGTTGCGGAAAGGAAACATCGCCGCTGCCGTGGATCGCAATGTACTGCCCTCTGGCCTGGGCAATAGCGCCATTCAGCGCCCCGACCAAGCCCTGGTTGGGACCGGAAACCACCCTTGTCCGGTGATCTTCAAAGAGCCGTAGCCGGTTCAGGGTGTCATCGGATGAACCGTCATCCACCAGCAATATCTCGTAGTCATCCAGGGTCTGGCACTGGAGGCTTCGAACCGATTCCTCCACCAGCGCTGCGCGATTATAAAACACCGATACCACGGTAACCCGGGACATCCTCAACTCCTTTTCATGGATCCGGTGACGGCAGCCCCGATTGCCACCAGTTCATCGGCCTTGATATGAGCCGGGGTAATATCCCCGCAGGGGGATACGTAGCACACCTCAGCCACCATATCGTACCCGGTCCTGTCCCGCACGCGGCAACGCGCCAGGCTGATCAATGTCAGGATATCCAGCGCCCGGGCGTGATCATGATTCACGATGAAATTGGCATGCAGGGGGGAAATCATCGCACCTCCGACCCGGGAACCCTTGAGTCCGCACTGCTCGATCACGGCCCCCGGCGGCCCGAACTCAGCATACATTGCCGGATCGCTTACAAACACCGAACCACAGTTCGGCAGCTTACGCGGGAACTTGCGCCGCCGCTGTGCAAGGATGCCCAGCATTTCACGACGCACCGACTGGCAGGATTCAGCCCGACGGAACCGGAAACGGGCGCTGACGATGATTTCCCGCAGGCTTTGGAACACCGAGTGCCGGTATCTGAAATCACACTCCTGGCGGCTGCGGACCCTTCGTTCTCCTTCCGGCGTAACGGAAACCACGTCAATCAGGTGATCTCCAATCCCCTTGCGCTGACTGCCACCGTTCATGCAGATCAGTCCTCCCAGGGTGCCGGGAATACCGCAGGTATGCTCGGCACCCGTGAGCCCCGCCAGGGCCAGTTGACGGGCGAAGCCGGGCACCCAAAGGCCAGCCTCGCTCCGTACCCGGGCTCCCTCGACCTGAAAGCCTGATAGCGCAGACCCGATCTGGACCACCAGGACATCGATGCCTTCATCGGCAAACAGCAGATTAGAGGTGGAGCCCAGCACCACATAGGGCAACTGGTGCCGGCTGACGTAGGTCATTACCTGCTGCAGCTGCCACGCTGAACGTGGCTGCAATACCAACCTGGCTGGCCCGCCTACCCGCCAACGACTGACCTGCTCCAGTGGCACGTTGGTTTTCACGCCACCGGGCACAATGGCTTCCAGCTCCCTTATGATACCGGCATTGATGGTGGCAGGGTGTTCCATCACTCCGGACGCCTGACCGGCCACGTCCCTGTCATGAGTTCCGTTCATCAGACTGGTGATCCCTCCATTACGTTTGTCACTGGTGACCGCACGACGGAAACCAGCGCTTCCCTGCCGGTACGATGCCGCCCGAAACATCAGCAAAGGATACACATAAATTGCAACGCACTCAGCCGTCCACAAACGCGACGGACCCCTGGACGACCGCTGTGGCAATGATCCTCGAGTCGGCAATTTAACATGACATTTTATTAACCAGGACCAACACGAACGGTAATCCCCACAGGGTTCCTGACGCTTTTATTATGCCCATGAATCGGGTAACTTGACTCAATAAAATCAGTATCCTGGCGGCACCGGGGGCCGCATGTAGAATACCCTTTCAGCACCCTTTGCCCCACAGACGAGAAAAGCATTCCGTCAACCGATGCGTTGCCAGGTTAAAGGACTTCCAACATGGGTACACGGACGAACATGCTATTTGCTCTGCCCGCTTTCTCTGACGTTACACGCCACCGTCACCTGCCAGTAACCATGGCTGCATTGCTGTTCATGGCATCCCCCGTGGCCGCCCAGGAATCCGAACGACCGGACCGCTTCCAGTTCAATGTGGATCTGGGCCACACCCGCGACAGCAACTACGATCGTCTCCCCGATAATGACCCGGAACAGATCACAACCGGAAAGGCCGGGATTCGCCTGAACCAGACCCTGAGCCGCCAACACTTTAACGCCAGGGCCGCCGTTACCCGTTACAGGTTTGACGAACGGGATGAGCTGGACACCTCCATCTGGTCTGGCGGCGTCGGCTGGCAGGGTAGCATCGGTAGCCGATTCAAACCTTCTCTTTCCTGGAGCCAGACCGAGCAGCTGGTTGACCGCGCCGAGTTCGAGGGGAGGGACATCCTCACGGATGAAACTGTCCGGGGAGGGCTGGTCTATTCGCTGGGGCCACACTGGAACATACCTGTCAGGGCGCAACGCGTGGAGCAGGAGCATTCCAACGAAACCCAGACGGCTCTCGATTACATTGATGAACAGGTTTCCGTCGGGGCATCCTATGTCAGTGACCGCAATTCCTCTGCCGGCATCAACCTTATCCATGGGGATCGTGAATACCCCAACCAGAACCGGACGCGGCCGGAGGACATTCCGGACCGGGACGACCTTGATTACGACTACTGGACCGTAGAACTGGAAACCAACTGGGTAATCAGTCCGAAAACCCAGTTGGAGGGCCGGTTGGGGTTCTTCGAACGGGACGGTGAAGCCAACGATGGCTCAGGAGGCTACGCCCTGATTGAGGCACGCTGGAAGCCCACCTACAAGACCAGACTGACCACCGGTGTGCAGTACACAGAGCCGGCCATCGGTGAAACCGCGAACAGCCCCTCTGAAATCGAACGCATCTATATTGACGCCGAGTGGCAGGCCACCCCCAAGATCCTGCTCAGCAGCGGCTATTCCTGGTCTAACAACCGTTTTGATACCAATACCAACCGCGAATCCCGCACTGAAGAACTGCAGGTTATCAACCCCTTGACCGCCCGCTACCAGATGAACGAAACCCTGGCGTTTTACCTTCGCAGCACCTGGGTGGACCGCAGTTCCCCAGTGGACGACCGGGAGTTCGACGCAACCATCGTCAAGGTCGGCCTGGACCTGGCGCTCTAGTATCTGAGGCATTGCCTGACAGGGCCTGACAGGGCCTGACAGGGCCTGACCTTGTCAGGCTATGTCCCCTGCTCTCTTTCCCGGAAACAGCGAATCAGAAAATGGCCAATGTCGACAGTATATCGACGGGCCAGCCGCCGGGGTTCCAGGCTCAGACGATATAACCATTCCAGGTGCAGCCGGCGGATGATTTCCGGAGCCCTGGGCTTGTCTCCGGCCAGAAAGTCCAGCAGGGCCCCTACACCGATGAGAAGCCGGGCATCCAGTGACGGCGCGTTTGCCAGGATCCAGGTTTCCTGACGCGGGTTGCCTGTTGCAACAAGCACAATATCAGCACCGCTGGCATTCATGTCCGCTAGCACACGATTGTTGTCGGCCGACTCGTCGTACCCGTCCAGGGCACCGGCCACCAACACTCCCCTATCTTCCAGCACCCTGGCGGCCTGACGAGCCACACCGGGCTTGGCACCCAGCAGGAACACCGACGGCGGGGCAGCAACCTCGCCGTCGCCGCTGTGATAACGTGCCACCAGCGTTTCCAGCAGTGCTGGTACAAAGTCGGTGCCGTTCAGGTTGTCCGGGTAACGGCGCTGATGAATCAGCAGGCTGGCGATATCCATACCGATACCATCATTCACCAGAATCACCTCAGGCTGCTTAAACTCCGGTTTCAGGGCCGTGCACTGGTTGACGAAGTTGGTATTCACGAAGAACAGCATCCGCCTCCGCCCCCGAGCCAGATCCCGGATCAACTGCGTCTTCAGCTCTTCCGTGGTCAATGCGGACACCGGGTAGCCTGCCAGTGGCAGGACGGGAAACGGATCAGGTTTCTCGTACGCGGTCATGGCGACACCCGTGCATCATCAAATTCGGCCGGCGCCAGGATCCTGTCCGTCACCTCCGACCAGCTCAGGTGTTTCCGGGACGACTCGTGGGGCGCTTGCAGGGCCTGATTCATGGCCTGCTCCACCGAGACACCATCCCCGGGCTTATAGCCAAACCGACTGGCATAGCCCCCGACTACCGCATGGGGGCAGACCGCAGGCACGCCGAAGAAGTCGTACTGGATCAACTTCATGGAGGTATCCGCCAGGTAGGCCGGGACCGCCTCCGAACGGTAGGGCGCAATACCAATATCGGCGTGACGTATATAACGAACGGTTTCCTCGTGGGGCATCTCATCGTAGACGGTCACGTTGGGACCATAGGACGGATGGTGGGGTTGCCCACAACCGATAATATGGAAATGCACATTCGGGAAACGGTGGGAAGCCTCTGCGAAAAACGTGGGGTCGAAGAGCATCGACCCCACCGATACGGCGTTAAGGGCATCCCTGTAGGGTGAAGGTGTCTGGCCCGACGAAAGCTTATGGTCGATACCATGGGGAACCAGTGCAATGTTGCCCTTCGAGGGTATGCTGTCCACCAGCGTACGGGACGGTACGCGGATGGTATCCATCCGGGGTGCCGCCTTACGGAACGCCTCCTTGACGAAATCCGCCACCTCAATGGTATCCAGGTCGTCGGACGCAATGTAGATGGTCCTGACCTTGGGGTTGAGTCGTTTGGCCAGCTCAAAGAATATTGGCGCGACACCACTCTCGAACACCACCACATCGGCCTCCGATAACCAGCGCTTCAGGACCCGGCTGGCCAGTGCCACGTAGCCCCGGAACATCAGGTCCTCGAGCCTGCGAAGATCCGGGCGTCGGGTGTTGAACGGGTGAATCGGCGTTTTCCAGAGGTAGCATTCGACACCATCAAGCTTCTCGACCCGGTTGGCGCGGCGATCCAGTGACAATCTCGGATCACCTTTATGACGGGACAACAGACTGTAACGGAGAGAGAAAAACCGGGTCTCACCGCGTTTTGCCAGCTCCCGGGCAATAAAGTGGATATTTGCCTTGCGGGGCGAGCGGTAGTCGTGGGCGGAGAGCACCAGGTAGCGCAACCCGGACCCCAAACGGCGTGCCGGGGCTGGGGCCGCTGGCTGCCCCTGACCTGGGTTTGTTCCGTTACTGCCCGTACGCGCAACAGGTTTGCGTATCGCTGATTCCATGGCTTTTGTATCCTTTTTCTGCTTTAGTCCGCAGCCAGATTTTCAGGGGGTTCAGGGCAGCGGCCGTTGGTCACATCGGCGCAAGACCAGTTCTGGAAATAGTCCTCAAGGACGCTCATCTGCGGACGATCTACTCCGTTCCTGGGGTGTACTGTCAGGAAATAGTCCCCCCACCAGGCTCCGGCCGCCCAGTAGGCCCAGCCCCGCCAGGTCAGGGGATCATTGGTCTTCTCCAGGACCCGCTCCAGCGACGCCAGGCATTCTTGCCGTGGCGGTGAGCCGAACTCCCCCAGGAACAGCCGTTGATCGTTGTCATCAGCCCATTGGGAAATATTGCTGAACATGCTGTCGAAGTGCTCGGGGGGCAGGCAATCCGCCCTGGTTCCGGAGTAGCCCTCATTCAGGTATTGATGCACCTCGAGCACGCTCCGGTCCAGCGGATCGTGAAAGTCGGCAAATTCCACTGCGTTACTGCTGCCGGTCTTGATCTTGAACCACTCGTGTACACCACTCCAGCGACCACCGGACACGGCAATCAGATGAGGGATCTGCCGTTCGCGCAACGCGGTTACCGTCTCCTGGGCAACGTCTGCCCAATCGGCAATGTCCATACGATAAGGTTCGTTCATCAGGCCAAGGGCCACATGGTCCGCATCGTCCAGCTCTGATGCCAGCCTTGACCAGAAATCAATGAGGTGGGCGGTGGTTACCCTGCCCTCGCCGATGATATCCCCTTCATAGCCGGAGTAGTTGTGCAGGTCGATCAGCAGGCACTGGCCATGGCTCCGGGCGTTGACTACGGCCTTGCGGATCTGGTTAAGCTCGCTCTCGTGCAGCTCGCCGCCAAGCTCTCGCTGCACCCTTTCCCAGCGCACGGGCAGGCGAACCAGATTGGCTCCCTTCTCGGCGAAATACTGGAAATCCGATGGCGACGGATAGGTGTAATCGGTGAACAGTTCTCCCGGGATATTCTTGCTGTTGAACTCCGCTCCCGACAGGTTGACCCCACGCAGTGGTGCCTCCTGCAGGCAGACGGCTGAGGCTGAAGACAGACCGGCGAGCCCCAGAACAAGCCCGGCGAACCAGGGCAGCAGCCCCCGGACCGCGCGTCGGGAACCCGTTCTGCGAGAGTGGCGGTAGCGAGTCATCAGGAACCTCCCAGTGTGTCGTAAAGGTCAATGTATCGGTCCGCAATACGCGGCCAACTGTACTGACGGGCAAACGTCATCGCCTCTTCCCGCCGCGTTTCATGGGCAGCCTGGCCCTGGTCGTACAGCTTGTGGAGTTGCGCAGCGAGGGCTTCAGGTGAACCAGCGTCGGCGGTGATGCCGATACCCGATGCGTCGGTCAGCTTGCGAAACGGAGGGATACCGCTCAGAACCGGCGTAAGCCCTGCGCTCATGGCCTCGATCGCCGCCAGCCCGAACCCCTCATGGCGGGAAAGGCACAGAAACCAGGCGGCCTGGCCCATCAGCTCTGACAACCGCTGATCGGACGGGCTCGCCTCAAGCGTCACTGCGCCATCCGCAAGGTCCCGCCGACGGACCTCCTGATCGAGTGTCTCCAGGCTGAAGTCGTATTCACGCCCGGCGATGATCAGGTGCCAGCGAGGATCCTGCCTGCGCAGTACCCGCATGAGATCCAGTGTCTCCAGTAGCCCCTTGTTGGAGGACCAGCGACCGAAATAGATCAGCGTGCGGTTAATTTCCCGAGAGCCCTTGCCCGCATATTTATCCGTATTCACGCCATTCTCGATGACCTCCAGCCGGCTTTCGGGAACAATGTCACGAAAACGGCGTCCGTCATTTTCACTGGTGGCAACAATACGGTCGTAGGCGAAGGAGGAGGCTCGGGTAATGGTATTGAACCAGAGCTCTTTCAGCCGGCTGGCAAAGTCGGTGTGAAAAAAACCGCCGTGGGTCGACACCAGTAATGGCCGGCGATGCATCAGCCGGGTTATCGCCAGGTAATCGAAGAAAAAATCCACCCCGTGAACGTGGACCACATCAGCGCGGTCAATCTCCCGCAGCACCGACGGACACAAGGGGTAACGGCTGGAGCCCCGGTAGGGAAGACGGGTCACTGGTACGCCATCCACCACCTCGTCGGCATCCAGCACTTCGTCCGAATTACGGAACAGGCGGTTCAATGTGACGATGGAGGCATTCTGACGGCCGGACGACCGCTGGCAGGATGCGATATTCCGAACCACATCCTCCATGCCGCCCACCGAGGGATAATACTGCCGGATTACATGTACAACATTCAGACTCATGCGTCTGCCTCCTTGCGATGAGTCGCCAAACCAGTCCAGCCGGCCCAACCAGACCTGAGGTGCCGCGGTATCGGCAGGCGGGCAGGATCGGCGAGAATGGCACCAAACAGAAACCACAGCAGGGCTGAGGTCTTCATTGCGAACAACGATGTACCGCTGATGGTAAGAATCAGCGAAATATAAATGGCTGCGAAGCAGCGAAAGCGGGCAGCCCGTTCATCCGGCATCTGCATCATCCAGATGGTCAGCCAGAAACCCATCACCAGGACAATGCCAAAACTGGAGAGAAGGTGAGCATACCCCTGGTCCGGGAACCAGGCTCCGCCATCAGCGCCCAGCAGCATCTGTGTATCAAAGCTCATCAACGCCCAGGCACTGGTGACAAGACGACCGATGAACGTGTCGCTGTACCCGATGCCACTGAACATACCCAGGGCCACCAGCGCTCCCATAACCAGAATGGGCATGGCAGCAGGCAGGTACAGCATCCAGCCCCGGAAAGCGACCCGGACAAATACCAGAAGACTCACCGACAGCAACGCAAAACGGGAATCGGCCAGCACCATCATGGTGATACCGGCGGCGACGAACAGCCACATCAGGCCCTTTTCGTCACGCCCCTTGCTGAGCCCCCAGGCCACAACCAGGGTGGCAAAGTTACCCAGCGACACCGGCTCCAGAAAGACCGATGACACCCGGTGGTTGTCCAGCAACCATGGCAACAGGGTTCGCCCCATATCCTCGGGCCGTATGCCGTTCATCTGCAGCCGGCTATCCCGTTCGTACTCGGTGATTTCTTCCAGGCTGCCGATGTTCACGTAATAACCGAAGATGTCCAGGAAGTTCGTGAAGCTCTCCAGGGCAAACAGCTCGTAGAAACCCACCACCAGAACCACCGCGATCGCAATCTTCAGAATCCGGTCCGCCAGCCCGACGTCGCCAACATTCTTGCCTAGCCAGAAAAACCACAACGGAATCAGGACATCACGAAACCCCTTGATATCCAGCCCACCCCGGAAAAGCGCAAGCAGTAACAGCGTGGCGCCGGTCAGTGAGGCCAGTATGACCACGCCCGGGAGGAACCTGGGCAACAGCAGTGGCAAACAAGCGAGCATCAGCATGGCTTCCGCCAGACCAACCATCGCCCGGGATGCCGGGAACAGGTGGGTATTAATCAGACATAGTGCCAGCTGGTAGCACACGGCCCCGACCACAATGGCCATGACAAGTGGCCTCAGCAACACATGTTGAGCCGGATACTCTGCTGGCATGACCTTCCCTGCCTCGGGCCACCGCTGATACTGCGATGCCCGTTAAGTGTTCCCCGGCTACAGCAAGGCTTCCGGGCATGACATCAGTGTGAAAGGGCAACCCCGGTAATGGCGACCCCCAGCTCCCTGAGGCGATGCGTCGCCTTGTCCAGGGCCCTCAGCGGCGTGTGGTTCTCCCGGGCGACCATCAGGGCCGCACCCGAGCGCGCTGCGACCAGCTGTGCATCCAGGTTGCCGTTAAGCGCTGGCGTGTTGATCAGTACCGCATCGAATTTCGGTACCAACTGGGCCATCAGGGTCTGATAGCGTTTATGGGCCAGCAACTCCTGTGGGTTTGGCGCGACGGTGCCACCATTCAGGAGCCAAAGGGAATCCAGGGGAGGACAGTGACGGGGAATAGCCGATGAACGTCCCGCCAGGGCATCGGACAGCCCCCGCAGGTTGGGCAGACCGAACCATTCATGGAGCGACGGGTCCCGCAGGTTGCCGTCAATCAGCAGGGTGCGGGCACCGGTCTGCGCGATGACCACCGCCAGATTGGTTGCCAGGTCCCGGATACCCGACTCGCCGTCCACGCCGACCACCGCCAGTACTTTGTTATCAGGCCGATTGAAATAGCGCAGCATCAGTTCGCTACGGAGACTGCGCAGGGCCTCTACCCGGGGATGGGTTGGCTGGTATGCCGCGATCACCCTCGGGTGCAGACTGACCTCACTTGCCGGGCGAGCCACCACGGGATAGGCAAATTGCTCGGCAAGAACGGCTTTCACATCCTCAGCAGTGACCAGCCCCAGGGACTGGGCAGCCTCGCCAAAACGGATCCCTTTCTGTTTCTGCAGACCCAGTATCCGGTCCAGGTCATCACCATGGATCAGCCCCTTCTGAACCATGAGCCGGCCCATCAGGTCAGTCTGGTTCGGGATATGGGAGCCATCCCGGAATAGCGGAAGCGCTACTTCAGTCATACCGTCCGAGCCTCTCTCTGGCGATAGGTACCTGCGGTATCAGGTAGATAGGCGAGCACCGGAATACCCAGGGTTTCCTCGATATCCGACCGGCTCCGCACCCTGCGATTGGCGAGTTCGAGTAACAATGAAAGCGCTACTCCAAGCAGAAAGCCCAGCACCGTGGCAATCACCAGGTTGAGCTTGATATTGGGTGATGAGGGCAACGAGGGCGGAACGGCCTTGTTGAGCACGGTCACGCTGGCCTCGGCCAGCCTGCTTTCCAGGGAATTTGACTGGGCTCTTCCGGAGGCCGCGTTATAGGCCTCCTGGGCCATCTGGACTTCCTGCTGCAGGAGATCCAGTTCGTCCCGCTTGGCCTTCAGCGATAAAACCCGTTCTTTTTGCTGATCAAAGGCCTGCTGGAGCTCCTGCAACCGGCTTTCAGAGACTTCGGCCGTTGAATTCAGGCTACGGGCAGCAATGCCACGTTCGGTGGCCAGGCTCTGACGCAAGGCCTGCACTTCGGCAAGCTGACGGCGGTATTCCGGGTGGCGTTCGCCATAACGCGTCGACATTTCCTCCAGTTCCGCCTGGGCTCGGCTCAGCTCGGAGCGCAGACTCTGGATCGCCGCACTGTTGGGAATGGAAGCGTCGGCCCCCTCGCCACTACGCAACTGGTCCTGGGTACTCTGGTCCTGGGCCTCCACCAGGCGGGAAGACAGCTCCGCCAGCCGGGCGTTCTCCAGATCCAGCTGTTCATTCATACCGACGATGCCATGCTTCTGCTGGAAGTCGGAAAAATTCTTCCGCGCTTCCCGCAGATTTCCCCTGAGCACATCCAGCTGATCCTGGTACCACTTTGAGAAGCGTCGCGCCGGATCCGTGCGCAGTTCGATGCTGGTATCAATATAGGCGGTTGCCAGGCTGTTGAGCGCCCCCGCAGCCACCTGGGGATCTTCAGCGGTCATGGAAATCGTCATCACACTGCTGTCCTTGCCGGGCTCGACAGTGAGATTCCGGCGAACGTAGCCAGACAGCCAACCAGCGGGATTCACTTTACCTTCAGCCTGCTCTTCAGCAGCCCGTTGATCCACCAGCGCCCGGACGTCTTCAGGAAGGTATTCATAGACGCGCTCCGCTACCCGCCGGCTGCGGATAATTTCTGACTGCGTCGACATATAACCCGAACGCGCGGAGACCGTCTCCCCGGTCACCCGGTCCTGCACCTTGCCCTCCATGATCAGCTCGGTGGACGCGGCGTACTTGCGTGGCATGAACATGGATACCACGCTCATGGCGCCAACGCAGACCACGACGAGCGCCGCCGTGATCCACCATCGAGCCAACAGGATTCTCAACAGACTGCTCAGGCTCATGCCTCTCTCCCTGGAAGCGGTTTCAGAACAGGCTTTCCTTGACGAACAGCACATCCCCGTCGCGGATCGGATCAGACAACTCCACGTCGAGTGTTTTCACCGTGCCATCCGCCTGCTTGCGGTAGAGCACCACCCCGCCGGTATTGGCCCGGGGGTTGAAACCACCGCTGACCGACAGCGCCTGCATAACGTTCAGGGGACGGTCCAGAGTGTAGGTCCCCGGCTTCTGGACCTGGCCATGGACATAGAACTGTTCCGCCTTGGGGACGAACAGGGTATCGCCCTTTCGAACCTGTACGGCCGGCCGGTTGCCCGCCTGGCCATCCAGCAGTTCCGTCAGGAAGTACTCCTGGCGGACCTGTTGGCCATCCGCATCCTCTCGTATCAGTACCAGCCGTTCGCCGCCACCATTCTTGATACCTCCGGCCAGGGCCAGAATCTCGGTCAGGCTGGTGTTTCCCTCAAGGGCAATCTTGCCCGGCTGATTCACATGCCCCAGCACCGATACCGTGTTACTGCGGTATTCTTCCACCACGACATTGACGTTTGCGTTACGGAGATAACCTTCGTTTTCCAGACGGGATTCCAGCAAGCGGCTGACGGCCGGCGGTGTCATTCCCTGGACGTTCACCCTGCCGATCAGCGCCATGGTGATGGTGCCATCTGCAGCCACTTCCGTTGTGGTACTCATGTCTTCCTGGCCATAAACGGAAATATCCACCCGGTCGCCGATCCCGAGTTCATAGGCATCCTGTGCCTGCGCCGCCATGGCCGTCAGCAGCATCAATGCCATTACCAGAATCGATCTCCGGAAAGTAATGCTCTTCATCATCCCAATCCATCCCTTGTTGGAGCGTCAGCACGTCAGGCACACCTCGGGGGCGAAACCTGAACCGTTCCATGCAATTGCTGGGCCTTTGGATACATGGCCCGGGTAAGAATTCAATCACACCACGCACTCTCGGCCACTCTACCGGCCTTGATTCACAAGGCCTGGCGGCAACCAGCGCGGCATCTATTATGCGCACCTATTCGCAGCATCATCAACGTGTCGCAGCAAAGGGTATATGACCGAATACAAACGGTAACTACATGTTTTACAGAGCTTTTAAAGACTACCAACGGAACATGACAGCGTGATTATGAGATATTCATCACAGTCACGCCGGTCAGTTCGACGATGAAGCCAATAAGGTCGTCGCGGAGGGGAATAGCCCGGGCAAGCCCGGGCACGGGCGGGATTCAGTGGCTCTGGTGACCACCGGAGTGATCCATGGCCGGCGCTGCACCCGGCTGTTCAACGTGGAGTTTGATGGCAATAGGATCCAGCTCTTCAAAGGTCAGCGTCAACGGCACTTCATCACCTTCCATCAGCGGCCTTTCAAGCTGTTCCAGCATGAGGTGGTAGCTGTGCGGCTTCAGGGTCACGGTTTCCCCGGCCGCGACTGTCAGCCCGTCCTTGAGCGGGCGCATCTTCATCAGGCCGTCCTGCATGGTCGTTTCATGAATGGAGACCCGCGCCGCCAACGGCGTCTGCCCGGCCACCAGAGTGACCGCCGCATCCCCCCGGTTGCTGATGGTCATGTACCCCACGCCAACCGGCGTCCCCGGTGGTGTCGGTCGAGACCAGGGGTGACTGATGGTCAGATCGCCGTGTTGATAGTCTTGGGCCAGGGTGGGAGTGGCTACAACAAGGAGTCCGAGGGAAAAAATACAAGCTTTCGACAACATGGTCATTCTCTTGGTCTGGTTCAGGAAGATAACGACAGTTTTCCCCGAACCGTCACAACTGACAAGTCTCAGCGGTGCGATATATTGTCACGCACCTGGAAATGCCGATGCAGGAACGGCCTGAAGGCACTCATGGGCGAGCCGGGGCGTTCCCCGGGCCAGATACCACTACTGAAGCCGTCCAACCCGTATCCCGGCTTCATCCCGTCGCCCGCAAATGGCTCGAGGAGAGCAGGGTCCGCACTGATCAGGTGCACCGGCACATCACGGCTGGCATCCTCTCCGGTCACCAGCGGCGCTGGCTGATGATCCCCGAGGACCACCAGCAGTGATCGCTGGTTCATGCGGTTCTCGATGTAACCCGCCACCACATTGATACTGTATGCAACAGCCCGGGCGTAATGCGCTCTCACCCGTTCCGGGTCTTTCCACAATGACACCGGAGCCTCCCCGGCCCCCCGCCAGGGTTCAAACACTTCCCCTCTGCCAATAGAGCGCCAGTCTTCCAGCACGGGCAATACCGGAACCCATGGCGCGTGACTGCTGATCAGCGATAACTCCGCAAAGACAGGCACCTGCGACGGCTCCAGAATAGCACTGTGCAGCCATGACCAGGTGTACTGGTCGGGCATTGTGACCCAGTTCAGGGCCGGCCCAAGGTAGTCCATGGAATCGGCATCCAGAATCCGGTCATAACCCAGCGCCCGCCCTTCCGGCCACGCCATGGTTATCGCTGGCATAACAGCAACCGTTTCGTGTCCGGTCGCCTGGAAATCGTTGATCAGGGTCGGGCTCCGGCTGGCCAGCAGGGCATCATAGTCCTGTTGATTATCGATCCACAGGCCACTCACCAATGTGCCATGGGCAAGCCAGGACTGTCCGCCCTGAACCGGCGAACGCAGGCGGCCCGAGACCACGTGGAAACCGCGCGCTTGCACGGCACTCTCGAGATTGGCCAGGGCTTGCTGCACCACCGGTCGATAGCGCTCGTCAAACAATGCCGATACGCCATAGGATTCCACGAAAGCCAGCACAACCGTGGTGTCGGTCAGGCCTCCCAGCGCCACGGGGCTACTGCCCCGCTCCATCGGCCCTGCCGTTATTCGCTCCCGGAAATGCTGGCTGGCCTGATGGGCCTCCAGTGCCTCGCCAGCGTGGACAGCACCGATCCTCACCACGGTTGCCCCCACCAGCTGTGCCGGCAGTATCAGACCTGTCACAGCCATACCTGCCATCCCGACAGCCAGGTGACGACCGGGCACCTGACGGGCCTGATCGCCGATGCGTAACAGCAGGCCCGCCACCAGCGCTACCAGTATCAGACACAGGGCAAGGGCCACGACGAAGACCAGCAGAGCTCCCATCCAGCCGAGGTTGGCCACCAGCAGATCCACACTGGCCCCCATAATGGACAGATCAAGATACAGGTTCAGGGAACGCCCCAGGCTGAGTCTGACCATACTGTCGAGCAGGACAAACAGGGCCGAGAGGCCGTAGAGCACACCGGCTCCCCACGCCAGCCCGAGCCTCAGCGACCGGGCTGGCAGCCACAGGAACAGCCCGGCCAGCACCAGGCCTTCCGCGGCAATCCACGGCACGCTGGCAGACCCCGGAATCATCAGGGCCAGCAGAAGCGCATTGAGAACAAAAACCAGAAAAACCAGACGCCGCATGTCACCTGAACCGGATTAACCAACGGGTTGATAAAAGCGTGTACGAGCAGGCCGCAAGCCCGGGCTCGTCGCAAATACAGGTTTACTCTACCGCCTCCCCCGCCATAACGGACAGGATTGCTGATGAACAATCTGTCAGGCCCGTGGAAATGCGGATTGCGTCATGGGCAGATGAAATGAAATTATTGTTATTATTAGCTGACAAACAACAAACTGTTGTCCCGTGCCCTTGAGCCCAGGACACGCCAATGACAGGATTTTCCCATGTCCAGACAGGTCCCGCAGGTCGACCCGGAAGGGTTGCTTGAGTACTCCGTGGTCTTCAATGATCGCTCCCTGAACCATATGTCCGCTGTCTTCCAGCAGGTCATGCGTGACATTTCCGCCACGCTCAAACAGACCTACAAAGCCGAGGGTGCCGTGGTTGTGCCTGGTGGTGGCAGCTTTGGTATGGAAGCGGTCGCACGCCAGCTGGCTCACGACCGGCGCTGTCTGGTCATCCGCAACGGCTGGTTCAGCTACCGGTGGAGCCAGATTTTTGACATGGGGCGCATCCCCTCACAGGCAACGATACTGAAAGCCGGCCCCGTCAGCGACGGTCGCCAGGCGGCCTACGCCCCGCCGCCTGTCGATGAGGTGGTGGCCAGCATCCTCTCGGAAAAGCCGGAAGTGGTCTTTGCCCCCCATGTCGAAACCGCCTCGGGCATGGTGCTGCCGGATGACTACCTCAAAGCGATCGGCGACGCCGTGGATCACGTCGGTGGCCTGTTCGTGCTGGACTGCGTGGCGTCCGGTGCGCTCTGGGTGGACATGAAAGCCTGTGGTGTGGACGTGCTGATCACTGCCCCGCAAAAAGGCTGGAGTGCCTCGCCTTGTGCCGCACTTATCGCCCTGAGCGGTCGCGCCCTGGAGCGCATCGAACAGACCACAAGCAGCAGTTTTGCCGCCGACCTGAAAAAGTGGCTGAACATCATGCGGGCTTACGAAGACGGCGGCCATGCCTACCACGCCACCATGCCTACGGACACCCTGGCGATACTGCGGGATGCCATGCAGGAAACCTGGAGAACGGGGCTGGATACACTCAAGGCCCGGCAGTGGGAGCTGGGCAGGCAGGTGCGGGCGCTGTTTGCCGAAGCCGGCTTCCGCAGCGTTGCCGCCCCGGGCTTTGAGGCACCCGGAGTGGTCGTGCTGTACACCGACAATATCGATATCCACAACACCCGCCTTTTCCGGGAACAGGGCATCCAGACCGCTGCGGGCGTCCCCATGATGTGCGATGAGCCGGAAGATTTCCGCACCTTCCGTGTCGGCCTGTTCGGACTGGAGAAGCTGAACAATATCGACCGCACCGTCGACAATCTGCGCCAGGCCCTGACGGCAATCAACCCGACGGACCGCTGAAACGCGGAGCCGGTGCCGCCATGGCATAAAGCCACAGGCCCCTATTTTCCGGGCATGCGCCCGGTACGCTCCAGCCGCCGGGTCACCATCCGGTGATAGGCGCGAGCCAGCAGGGGCCGTATCACCGGCAGGCCGATCAGCCAGGCCAGGGGCTTGAGCACTGGCGCCCGGGACATCAGCAGGATATAGGCGTCAAGCTCCCGGTGGATGCGTCCATCACTGTCCTCCACGTGCAATTCCTGCAGGGCGGCGTCGGGGTCGATGCCAACGGCCTTCAGCTCCTCGTCGCGGCCAGTGATGTCCACCCATTCCACGTTGTCGGCCGCCTGGCCCGCCAGCTTTTCGTACTGGCGACGGTCGCGGATGCAGCTCGGGCAGGAGCCGTCGTAGTAGACACGAAGTCTGTCACGATCTTCCGGCATGGTGCCTCCTCATTGGTGAGCATCACCCTTTCTGTTGTTCGTGGGGCACTTTCAGGCTGCTTTCAACCAGCGGGAATAACGCCAGCTGCTGATAGCGGGAGCCATCCGGCCCCGGTTGGCTGAGAAACAGGCTGACGCCGTCGACCGTAAAGACCGGTGCCGCCTCATTCCGGAACTGCTTCAGGAAGTCACCGGCCGGGCCCGCCTGGTGCCGGCTGAAACGGGCCAGAGTGATGTGCGGATGGAAGCGGCGGGCTTCCACCCGGAATCCGGAGTGCTCGAGCCGTTGGCAGAGCGCCCCATGGAGCGACCGCAGGAAATCTTCAGGCCCGGCCCCCGCCCACAGGGTACGGGGCTGCTCAGGATCACCAAAGCAGCTCACCCCCATGGGCTCCAGGTCGAATGCCGGAGCCTCCAGGCCATCCAGTGCCCGGAACAATGCCGGTACCCGCTCCGGTGCCACCTCACCCAGAAAGCACAGGGTCAGGTGCAGTTGCTCGCGGCGTTGCCAGCGGGCGCCAGGAATGTCACTGCTCCAGCTCATCAGGCATTTCTTGACCGGTTCAGGCAAGGCCAGCCCCAGAAACAGTCTTGGCACGGCAGGCTCCTCAGGAAGAATGTCGGCGGGGTGGAAACCACCACCAGCTGGCCAGTACCAGCAACCCGAACCCGGTATACAGGGCAATAAATACCCACGCTGGCGCCTCGTAGTAAAGCAGCTGCTGCAGCCAGTGTTCGACGAAACTGCCCTCATAGCCGGCCTGCCCGGCCTGACGCCGCAGCCAGATCTCCAGGGTGGTGAGCGGACAGATTACGCCCAGCCAGGCCTGGGCCACCACCACGGCAATGGCAGCAAGATGGGCCAGACGGAACCACAGGTGGTTGACCCACCTCCAGCCAAGGCCATTACCCGCCAGCACCACTACCAGCCCCAGCACCACAAACAGCACGATCGCCACGTGCAGCATTAGCACTCCATCCGCCAGCCACTGCCAGATCATTGCGCGCCCTCGCAGCGGCGAACCTGATCCAGATCCAGGTTACCGCCAGTCAGCACCAGCAGGTCCGCGCGCTCAGGCGCCGGCTCGACCGAGCCCTCCAGCAGGGCAGCCAGGCCCACGGCAGCACCCGGCTCCACATAAAGCCGGGCCTCTGTCAGCAACAGCCGGGTTGCCTCCCGAATCGCCGGTTCACTCACCGTCACCATCCGGTCTACCACCTGGCGCGTGGCCGCAAAGGTGTACTCGCCCACCACAGCCGGTGCCAGGCTGGCGGCCCAGGTATCCACGGACTCGAGGCTCGCGGCGGGATCATTTCGACGCCAGGCATTGCCCATGGTGGCTGCCCCCTCCGGCTCTATGCCAATGATCTCCACCTCCGGCCGGCTGGCCTTCACGGCAAGCGCGAGGCCGGATATCAGGCCACCACCACCCACCGGACACAGTATCCGGCACATATCAGGGCATTGCTCCAGCAACTCCAGCCCCACCGTACCCTGCCCGGCCATGACGCGAAGGTCGTTATACGGATGCACCAGGGTCAGGTTCTGGTCTTCCACCCGTTGATGACAAAGCGCAACGGCGTCCTGGATGCTGCCATGCACTTTTACTTCGGCGCCCAGGTCCCGGGTACGCCGGATTTTCATCTCGCTGGAACCCTCTGGCATCACCACGGTCAATGGCGTGCCTGTGCGGGCAGCAGCCCAGGCCAGGGCAATGGCATGGTTGCCGGCAGACACTGTTACCAGCCCCCCTTTCAATTCCTGCTCCGTCGCCGTCCGTACCCAGTTGAGCGCACCCCGGGCCTTGAAGCTGCCTGTGCGTTGCAGGTTCTCGCATTTCAGTAACAGGGAGTGGCCGGCGGCCTGATCCAGATCCGCCGACTGCCAGACCGGCGTCTGGATGACATTATCCCGAATCCGGTCACCGGCCTGACGTATGACTGCCTGATCCGGCAAGGTTGATGGCTGCATAACCGCCTCCTGGCAACTGACTACTTCCTGAAGAATCTTGGATTACGTTCGACAAACGTTCCAATCCACCGTTCCAGAAAAGAGGCCTGCTGCGGATTCCTCAGGTAATGCCAGCCCAGCAGGGAGATTGCCAGGGCACCCAGGGCATCCACGATCAGATCCCACATGGTGTCGGTCAGTCCTGACGGGTCACCCAGCATGGGCTTCTGCATGTTCATGCCGAACAGCGTATCCATGGTGAACTCGAAGATCTCCCACAAGGCCCCCACGCCGAGGGCGAACAGGAACGCAAAGAACGCAACGAAACCGGGCTTCATGTGGACCTCGATACGCTCGGTTTCGTTCATGATGTGCACCAGCAGGAAACCCAGGATACCCAGCAACACGCCTGAGGACGTGTGCAGGGCGATATCCCACCACCAGAAGCGGGTGTAGTAATCGCGGACCTCTCCCAGAAACAGGGACGCAAACACGAAGCCGATGGCCAACAGCTGCAGCTCCGGCGGTATATGAATCCGGAAACGTCGCTCCAGCAACACGGGCAGGAAAGTCACGATGATGATCAGTGCGGTGAAAAAGCCGGTGAACCAGCGTCCGGTCCACAAAGCCACAACAACTTCAAGGAATAGGACAAACTGCAGGAAAAAGGTGATTCTCTGATGGGTAACCCTGATGCGCACGGTTCACTTTCTCAGATCAATGGGGTCATGGAGGGGCGGATGTCGTTCTCTGCACTCGAGTCGTTCATACAGGGGCAGGCTATCACATCTTCCGGCATCGCCGGGGTAGCGGCCGTCCCGGGGCAACCCGGTGCCGCAACCCGATAACAGCACCGAGGCCACCAGGAAGGCAACAAGCCGCACCGTCATCAGAACGTCAGGACAAAACCCACGGCCACCGCCAGCAAGAGCAGCAGGAACCAGCGGGCGTAGAACTCGCCGGCATCATTGACTGGCGGAATACGGCCTCCATCGCTGGTGGCTGCACCCTCGTATTCAGCGATCAGGCGTCGGGCTTCCAGATAGTCACCGTCCTCCACGTGTACATTGGTGAAACCGGCCGCCCCGATCTCTCCCAGGGCACCCTGGAGGTAGTGCCCCCCGACATGGCTGTCAATTCCATGGGACCCCAGCAAACCGGCGATGATATGGGCCTCGGTGAGGTCCCGGGCATTATAGGCAATCTGCATAGCAAGGCTCCCGATGCAGCTCCGGAAGACTCTGCCGATCAGTCAGATATCAGCAGGGACATTCGTAGTGTAGCCCCTCCGGCAGAAAGTCACCCAAACGGTTACGCAGATGACACCACAACAGACTAGACTCCTTGTGTGCCGTCTGATTAATTCGCTGAACAGCTGTCAGCGAATTAATCAGACGGCACACTTATAAACCCTTAACGGAACACGGAATTCATGCTGGTACTGATACTTGGACTGATTATTTTCCTGGGCGTTCACTCGCTCTCCATCGTCAACGAACCGTTTCGCAACCGCCTGCTGAAGTCCATGGGCGAGGGACCCTTCAAGGGAGCCTTCTCGATCGCATCTGCAGTGGGTCTTGTGCTGATTGTGGTTGGTTACGGCATGGCAAGGACCGACCCGACCCTGCTTTATGCGCCTCCAACCTGGTTGCGTCATGTCGCCCTGCTGTTGCTGGTTCCGGTCTTTCCACTGCTGGTAGCCACCTATTTTCCCGGCCGAATCAGTCGCACGCTGAAGCACCCGACACTGGTCGCCGTCAAACTATGGGCTGTGGCCCACCTGCTCGCCAATGGCATGCTCCACGATGTCGTACTCTTCGGCGCTTTCCTCGCCTGGGCAGTGATTGACCGGATCTCCCTGAAGCGCCGCGAAGGTCACCCTGTTCCCGCGCTTCCGGCCAAACCCGCCAATGATGCCATCGCGGTTATCGTCGGGTTGGTGATCTATGTGCTGTTTGTGATGTGGATCCACCAGTGGCTGATCGGCGTGCCCCCGGTGCCAATGTAATCTTCCACCCCGGGCGCATGAACCGGGGATTCCTTTAGTGACCTCAAAACCATATTCTTCTGACTACCGCTCGACAGGAGTCATAATCATGAAAATCGGTGTGCCCAAAGAAGTCTTTAAGGACGAACGGCGGGTGGCAACCACGCCAGCCGCCGTCGAGAAGCTGATCAAGCTCGGCTATGAGGTAGCCGTTGAAACCGGCGCTGGTGAGGCCGCTGACTATAACGACGAAGCCTATCGGGAGGCCGGCGCGGCCATTGCGCTGGATACCACCGCCCTGTGGAAGGAATCCGATATCGTGCTGAAAGTACGTGCCCCCATGGATCACCCGGGCACCCATAAGCACGAACTGGACATGATCCGCGAGGGGGGACACCTGGCAGGCTATATCTGGCCCGCCCAGAACCCCGAACTGCTACAGAAAATGGCGGACCGGAAGGTGACCGGCTTTGCCATCGACGCCCTGCCCCGCATCAGCCGGGCCCAGAAAATGGACGCCCTCAGCGCCATGGCCAACATTGCCGGCTACCGCGCCGTCATTGAGGCTGCCAACCAGTTTGGCCGGTTTTTCACCGGTCAGGTAACCGCCGCAGGCAAGGTGCCCCCCGCCAAGGTTATGGTGATCGGCGCTGGTGTGGCCGGCCTGGCCGCCATTGGTACAGCCAACAGCATGGGCGCCGTTGTGCGTGCGTTCGATACGCGGCTGGAAGTGAAGGAGCAGGTGGAAAGCATGGGCGCCGAGTTCCTGGAACTGGACTTCGGCGACGAGGAAGGCAGTGGCAGCGGCGGTTACGCCAAGCAGATGAGCGACGAGTTCATCAAGGCGGAAATGGCCCTGTTCGCGGAACAGGCGAAGGAAGTGGACATCATCATTACCACGGCCCTGATCCCCGGCAAGCCCGCCCCCAAGCTGATCACCGCCGAGATGGTGAAATCCATGAAGCCCGGCAGCGTCATCGTGGACCTGGCCTCGGAGCGTGGTGGCAACTGCGAACTGACTGAGCCGGGCAAGGTGGCCGAGCACCACGGCGTCAAACTGATCGGCTACACCGACCTGCCCAGCCGTATGTCGAAGGTGGCCAGTGATCTATACGCCACCAACCTGGTCCACCTGATGACGGAGCTGACCCCCGAGAAGGACGGCAAGCCGTCGGTCAACATGGACGATGCGGTCATCCGCGGCCTGACCGTGAGCCACCAGGGGGAAGTCACCTGGCCACCACCCAAACCGGAGGAACCGGCCGGCAAGGCGCACGCCCCGGGTACCGAGGAACCGCTACCGAAGACAAAAGCCAAGCCCGCGCCCTCCCCCGCCCGCAAGCTTGCCGGCAAGGTGGCGCTGCTGGCGGTGACCGTGCTGGCGCTCTACGGTGTTGGTGCCTATGCCCCGGAGAGCTTCCTCAGCCACTTCACGGTGTTTGTGCTGGCCTGCTTTATCGGCTGGCAGGTGATCTGGAACGTGACCGCCTCGCTGCATACGCCCCTGATGAGTGTGACCAACGCCATCAGCGGCATCATCGTCATCGGCGCCCTGCTCCACCTGGCTCAGGCGGAGAATGTGGCGGTGGGGATACTGTCGTTTATCGCGGTACTGATCGCCATGATCAACGTGTCCGGGGGCTTCCGGGTCACCCATCGCATGCTCAAGATGTTCCACCGGTAAGGAGGCGACCAACATGAGTCCAGGATTGATCAGCGTCGCCTACGTCGCGGCCAGCATACTGTTTATTCTCAGCCTGGGTGGCCTCAGCCATCAGGAGTCCGCCCGCCGGGGCAACTGGTACGGGGTCGCCGGCATTGTCATTGCCATTGGCGCCACCATCGCCGGTTTCGGCCTGGGCGATCTGACCGCAGTCATCATTGCCATGGTGCTGGGTATTGCCATCGGCCTGCCCATGGCCAACAAGGTGGAAATGACCCAGATGCCCCAGCTGGTGGCCCTGCTGCACAGCTTCGTGGGGCTTGCCGCCGTTCTGGTGGGCTTCTCCAGCTACATCGAGCCGCTGGTGGACAAGGTGGGCGTGGAACACACCATCAAACTGGTGGAGGTCTATCTCGGCATCTTTATCGGGGCTGTCACCTTCACCGGCTCGCTGGTGGCCTGTGGCAAACTGGATGGTCGCATCGACAGCAAGGCCCTGACCCTGCCGGGAAGGCACTGGATGAACCTGGCGGCAGTGGTGGTTGCGGTCATCCTCGGTGGCTGGTTCCTGGGCACCGACAGCATGGCCCTGGGCATTCTGCTGCTGGTGGTCATGACCGTGATCGCCGCCGCCCTGGGGGTTCACCTGATCATGGCCATTGGCGGGGCCGATATGCCGGTGGTGGTGTCCATGCTCAACAGCTATTCCGGCTGGGCCGCGGCGGCCATCGGCTTCATGCTGGGCAATGACCTGCTGATTGTGACCGGCGCCCTGGTTGGCAGCAGTGGTGCCATACTCAGCTACATCATGTGCAAGGCCATGAACCGCTCGTTCATCAGCGTGATCCTGGGGGGCTTTGGCCAGACGTCGTCCAGCTCGGCCGCCAGCGATGGTGACCAGACCGTGCATGAAACCAGCGTCGAAGAGCTGGCGGAAGAGCTGCGCAATGCCGACTCGGTTATTATCGTACCTGGCTACGGCATGGCTGTGGCCCAGGCCCAGAACGGCGTCAGTGAGATCACCAAGACCCTGCGCGACCGGGGTGTCAACGTGCGCTTTGGCATTCACCCCGTGGCGGGACGCCTGCCAGGCCACATGAACGTGCTGCTGGCCGAGGCCCACGTGCCCTATGACATCGTGCTGGAAATGGACGAAATCAACGATGACTTTCCGAAAACCGACGTGGTGCTGGTGATTGGTGCCAACGATACCGTCAACCCGGCGGCTGCGGAGGACCCCGCCAGCCCCATCGCGGGCATGCCGGTACTGGAAGTCTGGAAGGCACGTCAGGTGGTGATCCTCAAACGGGGCATGGCCACCGGGTACTCCGGCGTGGAGAACCCGCTGTTCTTCAAGGACAACAGCCTGATGCTGTTTGGCGACGCCAAGGACTCGGTGGACAAGTTGATGGGCGCACTGCGGGGCTGATCCATCAGCGATAGCGGACCGGTAATGGCCGGTCCGCTATACTCTCACTCCTACTATCCGCACTGGAACAGGAAACCTGAATCATGCCAGCGATTGCCCGTTGCCTGCTTGCCATCATCGCTGTGGCGGCGGCCATCCCGGCCCAGGCCGAGGTGGAAATTGCTCCCTTTGCCGGTTTCCGGATGGGCGGCGAATTCAGTGTGAACGACCGCGACACCGATGAGTCCGACACCCTGAAATTCAAAGACGCGGAAGCTTTCGGGGTGATCATGAATTTTGACCTGAAAGAAGCCGGCAAGCAGGCAGAACTGTACTTCGGCAGGCAGGAAACCACAGCCTCCACATCGGACCGCCTGCTGACGGAAGACAGCTACTCGGTGGATGTCACCATCTACCAGCTTCAGTTCGGGGGGCTGTACTTTCCGGGGGGCAAAAACACCGGGGGCTTTGTCTCCGGCGTATTGGGAGTGACCCGGCTGGAACCGAAGCCGTCGGGGCTGGATGACCATCACCGCGCTTCGATTGCGCTGGGGGGTGGCTACAAGCTGGCGCTGACCGACAAGCTGCTCGCCCGGTTCGACCTGCGCGGCATCTACACCGTTCTCGACAGCGGTGGCGCTGTGTTCTGCGACGGCGGCTGTGCCATACGCTTCGACAGCAGTGGCTATGGCCAGGTTGAGGCCAGTGCAGGCCTGGCGCTGCGCTTTTAAGTCCGGTTCCAGGACTGTAAATACTGCGCAAATCTGCGAGCCAATGCCTGACAGTGTCGCCGCCTGGCTATAGAATTCAATGTGAAGCCACGTCGAGGATCCGACCCATGCGTCTTATACGCCACTCCCATGCTCTTCTGCTGGTGATGGTCCTGGTGCTGACGGGCTGTGCCTCCGGGCCAGAGGTCAGTCAGCGCGGCAATCAGGATTACACACCGGTTTACCAGCCCGCTACAGAAGCTGACGAGAGTCGCGTTGCCCGCCTGCAGGATGTGTTCGCCCGCTATGAAGGCACCCCCTACCGCTACGGTGGCACCACCGCCCGGGGATTTGACTGTTCCGGGTTCATCGGGCGGGCCTACCAGGAAGCCTTTGGCGTTGAATTGCCCCGCACCACCTCGCAATTGCTGGCCCAGGGAGACCGGGTTTCGCCGGATGAGCTGCAGCCCGGTGACGTGGTGTTCTTCAATATCCGGGGCAAGGAAAGTCACGCCGGTATCTTCATGGGGGGCGACGACTTTATCCATGCTTCCACGTCCGTGGGCGTCACCCAGTCCTCACTGAACGGTTATTACTGGCAGGGGCGCCTGACTGAGGTCCGGCGCTTTGACTGAGAGAAAGCATCAGGATGTCTTGAGGCCAAACAGCTGCGGATACCAGCGCAATACAGCGATAACCACCAGGTCATACACGGCGTGCCACACCATCACCAGTTGCAGGCTGTCCGTGATCGCATAGGCCACCCCGAACAGGGCTCCCAGGGCGGTTGCCACCATAAAGTAGGCCAGTGACATGGCATGGGCCAGGCCAAACACCATGGCCCCGGCCAGAATACCCGCGACAACGCCCAGGTGGTGGCCAACCCACCCCTGGATGACGCCCCGGAACAGTAACTCCTCCCCGATACCAGCCAGCACCGCCAGCCCGATCAGCACCGGCCAGCGCTGGGAACAGACAAACCAGTGCAGGTCCCGGATATGCTTCATCAGGCTGTCCGACGACAGTATATCCACCAGCGACAGCACCAGCAGCGCCCCATAGGTCAGCAGGCCCGCCAGGGTGCCCCAGAGCAGATAACCGACAACGGTCAGGCCGTCGGTTGCCACCGGTATATCAAAGACCATCAGTGGCAACAGCCCCAGCACAACAATGCCGGCCTGGAACAACAGGCCCGACAGTGGTGAAAGACCCCGTTTTCGACGCTTTGCCATTCGTCCCGACTTCCCCCGGTCAATAAGTCACACCGCGCTCACTCTACGTGGCCCGACGATAAAGGCAAGAAGCTACGACTGTAGTAACCGGCTAATACCCGCTGAAAGAGCCAGCCTGCTAGCGTTATAAATGGCAACCGTGCCCTGACAATGACAAGGAGAAGGCCATGAGCGGTAAAAAGATCCTGATGATTACCGGTGATTTCACCGAAGACTACGAAACCATGGTGCCCTTCCAGGCGCTGATGGCCGTTGGCCATACCGTGGATGCCGTATGCCCGGACAGGAAGGCAGGCGATACGGTCGCTACCGCCATCCATGACTTCGAGGGTGACCAGACCTACACGGAAAAACCCGGCCACCGGTTTGCCCTGACAGCGGACTTCGATTCGGTGGACCCGGCCAGCTACGACGCCCTGGTGATCCCCGGGGGCCGCGCGCCGGAATACCTGCGGCTGAATGACCAGGTCCTGAAAATGGTGAAGCACTTCTTTGAGACCGAAAAGCCGGTAGCCGCCATTTGCCACGGCGCCCAGATTCTGGCGGCGGCCGGTGTACTCAAGGGCCGGAAGTGTTCCGCCTACCCGGCCTGTCAGCCGGAAGTGGAACTTGCTGGCGGGTCTTTCGCGACCATTGAAGTGGACCAGGCGGTTACCGATGCTAATCTGGTAACAGCACCGGCATGGCCGGCCCATCCGGCCTGGCTGGCACAGTTCTTCAAGTTGCTGGACCGCTGACATGGGTGTTCCGGGCTGGCGGTTGTCCGGCCCGGAACACGTCGACAGGAGATCATCGCATGTGCAAGCTCTTTATCAACGCCGACCCGGAGCTGTGGATCAGCAGGACACACTCGCTGCGCATCGATGGCATGGTGACCAGTATCCGCATGGAAAACACCTTCTGGACCGTGCTGGCGGAACTGGCGGAACGGGACGGCATGAACGTGCCCCAGCTGGTAACCCGCCTGTATCACGAGTCCATCGATGCTGGCCATGACCTGGGCAATTTCACCTCGTTCCTGCGGGTCTGTGCCATGCGGTACCTGGCCCTGCAACTCAGTGGTGATGTGCCCCGGGACAACCGGGTACCCATCGCGTCACTGGATGCGGAGAAAATTCTGAAGCAGGAGCCCAAGCAGCCCATGGCAAACGTTGACGCTGGCAACGCTACCCACTGACGTTTCGGTCAACCCAGGCCGCTGATGGCCAGGTGCAGCGCAATGCCCGCCATCATCAACCCGATCAGGCCATCGATCATCCGCCAGGCCAGCGGGCGGGACAATATCGGCGCCAGGGTAGCGCCACCCCAGGCCAGTCCCCCGAACCACAGGATGGAGGCACTGCTGGCGCCCGCCACGAATGTCGCTGTGCTCTCCTGCTGGGCACCAATCGCCGGAATGAGCAACAGCGTATCCAGGTACACCTGGGGGTTAAGCAGGGTCACTGCCAGGGTGGTAAACAATACGCCCTTCAGGCTACGGGCTTTTACCTCCCCGGCCTGCAACCGGTCACGCCCACGGCTCGCCCGCACCAGTGCCTGCAGCGCCAACCAGCCGAGAAAGACCACCCCGAGCCAGCGTAAAACCTCCAGCGCCTCCGGCACTGCCATCAAGGCAGCACTCACGCCCAGCATACCGGCGCTGAACAGCACCACATCCGACAGCATGCACAGGCCGGCGGCCCACCAGTGGTGCTCCTGCCGAATGGCCTGGCTCAGCACATAGGCATTCTGGGCACCAATCGCTACGATGATCCCGCCACACACCAGCAATCCAGTCAGGTAACTGTCCAGCATCCTTCTCTCTCGATCCGATCGATTTCATTTGAACGGCGCAAGCATAGCGACTTCCCGCTATACTGGAAATTCATACTGCTACTGCATCATCAGTTTTACTTATGATTGACTACAAACTCCTGGAAGCTCTCTCGGCGGTGGTCGAACACGGTGGCTTTGAGCGCGCCGGCGATGCTATGGGGATCAGCCAGTCCGCCGTGTCCCAACGATTGCGCTCCCTGGAGGTACGCATTGGGCAACCGGTGCTGATCCGCTCGCCGGTTCCCCATGCGACGCCGGCCGGTCAGCGACTGCTGAACCATGTCCAGCAGGTCAGGCTGCTGGAGCGAGACCTGGCCCAGAGCATTCCTACCCTCGTCGAAACCGCCAGCCGCTTGCGCATTGCCCTCAACGCCGACAGCCTGGCCACCTGGTGGGCGGATGCCATCAGTACCTTTTGCCAGCAGGAAGGCGTGCTACTGGATCTGGTGATCGAAGATCAGGACATTGGCCTGCAGAAGATGCGGGAAGGTGACGTGGCTGCCTGCCTGTGCAGCAGCCCTCAGCCGGTTGCCGGTGCCCGCTGTGTGCCGCTGGGAACCATGGTCTATCTGCCGCTGGCTACCGACGACTACCAGGCCCGATATTTTCCTGAGGGGCCTACCCCTGAATCGTTCCGCCACGCCCCGGTCATCGTGTTTGGCCCCAACGACCAGCTCCAGCACCGATTCCTGGCCCAATGGGGCTACCACGGTCGCTTTCCGTACCACCTCTGCCCTTCATCGGAAGGCTTCGTACGATTGGCAGTCAGTGGCATGGGCTATGGCATGATTCCGGAAATCCAGGCGCGCAGGGAGCTGGAATCGGGGGTACTGTCCCGCATTGTCCCGGACGGGCAGTTGGATGTGCCCCTGTACTGGCACTTCTGGCGCCACGGAGGCAGCCTGATGGACCGCCTCACTGACGCGTTGTTGGCCGCATGGAAGCCGTGACACCTGACCGCCAGAGACGGTTGGCCGGATTTGTTACACTGGTCGGCTCATTCTGTTGAGAGCGTCTTATGCCGACACTGATACGCCTGTCCAACGCGGTGGAGCTGGCCGACTGGGAGGTGGAGCTTACCCAGATCCGGGCCCAGGGTTCCGGTGGCCAGAACGTGAACAAGGTGGCCAGTGCGGTTCACCTGCGCTTTGATATACAGCGTTCCACGCTGCCGCCTTTCTACAAGGAACGGCTGCTGGCCCTGTCCGACCATCGCGTCACCAAGGACGGGGTGGTCATTATCAAGGCCCAGTCCCACCGTACCTTTGAGCTGAACCGGCAGGACGCCCTGGACCGGCTGCAGGCCCTGATCCTGGATGCGGTAAAGATACAGAAGAGGCGCAAACCCACCCGGCCTACCCGGTCGTCCCAACGCAAACGGGTGGACAAGAAGACGCAGAAAGGGAAGACCAAAGCGTTGCGCGGCAGGGTTATCTGATTATCCGGCCGCTAAGGGTATGCTCTCGCGTTTCACGGGAGCACTTCGTCTCCCTGTTCCTGCCACCCTGCTCCAACCTGTACCCGGATATCCCTGGCAGTGACGGTGTCGCCACACTCTGAACAAACGGTTACTGGCGTCATCGCCTTCCCACACCCCTTGTGGATGTGCTGCAACGGGGCGCCACGTTCGTCGGCCATATGGCGATCCCCCCAACTGACCAGCGCCAGGATCAAGGGATGCAGCTCCAGGCCTTTCTCTGTCAGCCGGTACTCCTCCCGCAACGGTCTTTGCTGATACGGAACCTTGGTGAGCACACCGTGCTCAACCAGCTTTTTCAGGCGATCCGTAAGCACGTGCCGGGTGATGCCCAGGCGCTTCTCAAAGTCATCGAACCGCCGAATGCCCAGGAAGCAGTCCCGCAGGATCATCAGGGTCCACCGGTCGCCCACCACTGCCAGGGTCCGGGCCAGGGAGCAGGGTTGTTGGTCGAGATCTTGCCAGCGCATGGTCGCTCCTACGCAAATGAGGTCCCAGAATAACTTGACAAGTTCTTTTTTGGAACCGACTATTTGTTAGTTCCAAAAAAGAACCCACCACTGAATCAGAGGAGAGGCAGAATGGCCAGCAAGGAAGTGGTTGTGATCATAGGCGCCGGCGATGCTACCGGAGGCGCCATTGCCCGGCGTTTCGCACGAGAGGGCTACATTGTATGCGCCACACGACGCAACGCAGACGCTCTCGCACCCCTGGTGGAGGGCATTGAGGAAACCGGCGGCATCGCCCATGCCTTTGGTTGTGACGCCCGTGATGAGGACGCCATGACCGCATTGTTCGATCAGATAGAGCAAACCATCGGCCCCGTGACGGTGACCGTATTCAACATTGGCGCCAACGTTCGTTTTTCCATTACCGACACCACAGCCCGGGTATACCGCAAGGTCTGGGAAATGGCCGCGTTCGCTGGCTTTCTGGCGGGCCGCGAGGCCGCCAGGGTCATGCTGCCACGCCAGAAGGGCACCATCATTTTTACGGGCGCAACGGCATCGCTGCGTGGCGGCAATGGCTTCTCCGCCTTTGCCGGCGCGAAGTTCGCCTTACGCGCCCTGGCCCAGAGCATGGCCCGGGAACTCGGCCCCAAGGGGATCCACGTCGCTCACAGTATTATTGACGGCGCCATCGATACCGACTTTATTCGCGAGAATTTCCCGGATCGCTACGCGCTCAAGGATAAGGACGGCATTCTCAACCCCGATCACATAGCGGAGCAATACCTGCAATTGCATCGCCAGCCGCGGGATGCCTGGACCCATGAACTGGACCTGCGTCCCTGGCTGGAAAGTTTCTGAAGCAACCGGAGGATAATCATGAACAAGACTTTGGAGTGCTACTTCGACGTGGGCAGCCCGGCCAGTTACCTGGCCTGGACCCAATTGCCTGCGCTGGCAAGTCGCCACAATGCCAGCCTGGTGTGGAAACCCATGCTGCTGGGTGGCGTGTTCCAGGCAACCGGCAACCAGTCTCCTGCTGCCATCGAGGCCAAAGGCCGATACTCAAGAATGGACATGCAGCGGTTCGCCCGCCGCTACGGGGTGACGCTGAACCACAACCCCCATTTCCCGGTGAACACGCTGCACCTGATGCGCGGGGCCGTCGCCTGGCTGGACGACCCCAGGTTTCAGGACTACCTGACGGCGGTATTTACGGCGCTGTGGGTGGACGAAAAGAACATGGGTAAGCCAGAAGTGGTCGCCGAGGTACTGACGGCGGCAGGGTTCAGCCCCCAGGAGGTCATGGACCGGGCCAGCGACCAGGCGGTCAAGGACCGCCTCAAGGCGATCACCATGGAAGCCATTGAGCGGGGCGTATTTGGCGCTCCCACCTTCTACGTCAACGACGAGATGTTCTTCGGCCAGGACCGCCTGTGGATGGTTGAAGAAGCACTTTCGCAATAGAGAAACAGAACACCGGTGCATCAACGAACGATGGCTTTAACCGACCGCGGTGGGAATGCGAACAGTCAACGAGTGCCCGGTATCAGGGCATGTCCGGGGTGACAACGCCCCACTGCGGGACGCCCAAAGGCATAGAAATCCGGAGGGTCGGTGTCAGCGCAGTTGGGAGTCCTTGCTGCCCCGGCGGTTGAACAGGCTTACATCGGCATTATGCCGGTCGCGCTCACTCTGACAACGCACACAAAGGCGAACGCCCGGCAGCGCCCTGCGGCGGGCCTCGGGGATGGGCTCGTCGCATTCCTCACAATGGGACAGGCTCTCACCACTTGGAAGACTGGAACGAGCCCGTTCAAGGGCATCATCCACAGTACTGTCGATCTGGTCCTGCACTGCGCCATCTTTTGACCAGCCACCCGCCATGACTCAGTCCTCCTTGCGGCCCGGTGGCATCACCACCCATTCCGGGTCTTCGAATTCGCCAATGGGTGTGATGTCCACAAAGGGTGCGGCACTGCGAATGATCTTGGCGATTTCAGGGTTATGCTGCCCTTCCATGGCATCCCGCTGCTCCTTGCTTTCCCAGGTGGCAATGGCAATGAGGGTGCTGGGGTCACCAATCTTGCGGTGCAACTCCGTACCCCGTGCCCCGGGCGCCCGCTGGATCAGTTCACTCGCCCTCACCCAGGCGTCGGCGTATTCTTCGGCGGTGTGACCTTCCTTGATGCGGACCTCAAAAATAAACTTCACATAGCCTCCCGAATCGTTACCGGCCAGCCTTACACACGCGACTGCCTCTACCCCCTGTCCCCGGGGCCAGGCGGTGTCTCAACAAGACAGCGCACGGGACACCAGGGACATGCTCAGGCCGGATAGGTAATCCCATGCCGGTCAAATATTTCATGGACCTCCCGGGCCTCCTCAGGGGGCATCATCACGCGAATCACCTGTGCTTCCTCATCGATATAGATCAGGTCCTGGGGGATCTCACTGCCTATCAGATCCTCCCGGGTGTTGCGGGCCTGCTCCAGGCTCTGAAACTTTCCATTGACGGCTTTGCTCATGACCCATCTCCTCTTGAGGGTTCACCCTTGAGAATAGAACGCAGCCTGATACCTGTAAAACAACGACAGGATTCTGCCCGTACCGGATGGTCACTTCAGCGGGGAGCCACCCGCACCAGGCGGCCTTCAGGGCTGTCAGTCAGCAGGTAAATGGCACCATCCGGGCCAGTACGGACATCCCGGATACGCGCCCCCAGCTCACTGAACAGCTTTTCCATGTCTGTGGCGCCATCCGGGCTCAATGCAACCCGGTGCACCGCTTGAGTGACCAGGCCGCCAACCAGCAGGCTGCCCTGCCACTGCGGGAACAGCTCGCCGTCGTAGAGGGTCATGCCGGAAGGCGCTATGGACGGCGTCCAGTGCAGCAGCGGCTGCTCCGTGCCCGGGTACCGGGTAAAGGGTGTCACCCGGGCCCAAGTGTAATCCAGGCCGTACGTGGCCACTGGCCAGCCATAATTGAGACCTGCCTCAATCCGGTTGATCTCGTCGCCACCCCGGGGGCCGTGCTCGTGGATGATTACCTGCCTGCTGGCATCATCGTAGACCAGCCCCTGCACATTACGGTGGCCGTAGCTGAAGATTTCCGGACGGGCTTGCCCGTTGTTCACGAAGGGGTTGTCCCCGGGTACTGAACCATCGACGTTCAGGCGCACAATGGTGCCAATATGGCTGGACAGCTTCTGGGCTTCCTCCCGGTAATCGAAACCGTCCCCCAGGGTTAACAGCAGGGTGCCATCCCCCAGCCAGGCCATCCGTCCGCCATAATGCGCCGCGCCAGCCTTGGCGGGCATGGCCCGGAACAGCTCCTCCACCTCGTCAAGCGCACCGTCCTGCAGTCGCCCCCTGGCCAGGCAGGTGTGATTGGCCTCCAGGGTACCGCAGGCGTAACTCAGATAGAGTCGCTGACTGGTGGCAAAATCACGGGCTGGCAACACCTCAAACAGGCCTGCCTGGGCATGGTTGAACACCTCGGGCACGCCGTCCACCGGCTCGGGCAGCAGTTCCCCGCTCCGCGACACAATGCGCAGACGGCCGGGACGCTCAGTGACCAGCATCCGGCCATCCGGCAGGAACGCCAGAGACCAGGGATGCGCCAGCCCGTCAACGACGGTCTGCAACTGGTAGGCATCGGCAGGCTGGGCACGAACGTCATCGGCCGGAAAAGCGGAGGCCAGAACCAGCACCGCGACTGCGGCACCGCCGCCCTGCGCCGAACGTCCTGGCCGGCTGCCGGCCATTGTGGCAAACAACCAGCCGGCCACCGCTGCCGTAAAGACCATGGCCAGCATGCCGCCGACATCCCGTGTGGCAGCAATCAGCGTAGGTGGTGGTGCCAGCGCATCCACCAGCTTGAACGTGGCCCACAGGCCCACCGCCGCCGCGAGTGCACAAACCGGTGGACGCCACGCCGTCAGCACATACCGGGTCGCCACCATGGCGACCAGCTGGGAAACCAGGAAACCACACCCGAACATCGCCAGATACACCGGTCCAAACTTGAACAGGTCTTCCAGCGTGGTGCCCAACCAGGCACCAACCCCTATTTCAACGCCAAGGCCCCGCAGGGCCAGTAGGTTGATCTGGGTTTGCATCACTGAACCCAACACGGCACCAATAATCAATGCGGTAGCGAAGGCCAGGACGATTCTTGACCAGGATGGCCGGTTGTTCATAAAACCTCGCTGTCTGGAATTCTGGTAAGCTCGCCGATAAGCATTCCAGTGTAGATGATAGAAGGATACACCGGTGGAATTCACCTTCCTCGGCACCTCTGCGGGCACGCCCACCCGCGCCCGCAATGTGACAGCCCTGGCCCTGCAGCACGGCGGCCCACGCCACTGGTATCTGGTCGACTGTGGCGAGGGTACCCAGCACCAGTTGTTGCGTACCCGACTGTCAGTGGTGCAGCTGCAGGCGATCTTTATCACCCATGTCCACGGTGACCACACCTTCGGCCTGCCTGGCCTGCTCACCAGTGCATCCATGGCCGGGCGCACAACGCCCCTGCCCCTGATCGGCCCTCCCCAGCTCAAGCCGTTTATCGAAACCATTCTGGCCAATACCGACTCCAGCCTCAGCTTCGAACTTCTTTACATCAATTCGGAGGCCGATGATTTCCAGTGGCAGGATGATGCCCTGCGGGTGACCAGCTTTCCGCTGTCTCACCGGGTGCCCTGCCACGCTTACCGTTTTGAAGAACTCCGGCTGGAACGAAAGTTACTGACAGAGCGGCTGAAAGCCGATGGCGTCAAACCGGGCCCCGAGTGGGGCAGGCTCCAGAAGGGCCACGATGTAATCCTTGCTGACGGCACACTGGTGCGCGCCACCGACTACACCGAGATTCCGCGGTCGCCGCGGCGGGTAGTGGTGGCTGGCGATAACGACAACCCGGATCTGCTGACGGATGCCTGCCAGGATGCTCATTTGCTGGTCCATGAGGCCACCTACACCCAGGAGGTTGCCGACCGGGTCGGTCCCTGGCCCCAGCACAGTTCAGCACGGCAGGTTGCCGCGTTTGCCCGCAAGGCAGGCCTGCCCCACCTCATACTGACCCATTTCAGTTCCCGGTATCAGGCCGCGGGCACTCGCGGCCCGGTCATTGATGAGATTACCACCGAAGCCCGTGAGAGCTACACCGGTAACCTGCACCTGGCCCGGGACTTCCAGCGCTTCCGGCTGGATCGCGACCTGACGCTGACCGAGGTGGATGAGTAAATATACCCATAACGCAAAAAAAGGTAGCAATTGCCGGAAAAGATAAGTACCTTGGTCGACGTAGGAAAGAGTTAGCAAAGCAGTTCATCAATAAGACGCCCTGTCGAAGTTCGTAGTGCACGTCCTGTTTTTGATCCCGCGCGTTTCTTGTTTCCGAAAAATGCTGACCAGCCCCATCAGGGTTCCTGGCGGCGCATATTAGAAGATTGAATTCAGGAAATTAAAAGATATGTCTACAGTTACCGGTACCGTTAAGTTCTTCAACGAATCCAAAGGCTTCGGCTTTATCACTCGTGAAGGCGGCCCCGACGTATTCGTTCACTTCAGCGCTATTCAGGGCGACGGTTTCAAGACCCTGGCTGAAGGCCAGCAGGTCGAGTTCTCCGTGACCCAGGGCCAGAAAGGTCCTCAGGCAGAGAACGTTGTTGGTCTGTAATTAACAGACTCAACAGTGACCCGTCCTAAAATACGTTGACGGTTTTTGTTGAAGCCAGCGCCTTATGGGGGCTGGCTTTTTCATGTACCTCTTGGGGCGTTTTCATGCCCAGGCTGAGGT